>DQED01000206.1:1866-4667 GCA_003525525.1 Desulfovibrio sp. | reverse complement strand
TTGGAATGCACGTGCAGGTCGATCTTCATGGTCTCTCCTTTGAAGGAAAAAACCGGCGGGACGACCGGCGGCATGGCACAGCGCGGCGGCGTCGGGCGGCGTTTGGGCCTTCTAACGCCACCTCGTTGCGGCGGGGTTGCGGTTGCCCGCCCTTTTGTTGACGCGAACGGGCCGTTTGTCATGCAAATGACGCTTGTCCCCGCAGGCCCCGGCGCGCATGAAACAGGCATGAAGCATGACACGGCGCGCTGTTGGGACATCGAAACGGCCTCGGACGGATTGCGTCGCCAGGGGTGCGCCGTGCTGCGCGCCCTGGGGGAACGCAGGCTGGCCCGGGAATTTTCCCGGCGCGCCCGGGCGACGGCGGACCGCGAAGCCCTTGCCGCGCTGCTGCTCGATTTCCTGCTGCGGCGCAGACTGCATTGACGTGTTCGGGCAGGCGGTTCGTGCGGTGGTCTTGGGTTGCGCCTTTGTCACCTGTTCGCCACAAAGCCATGGCGCGATCGTCATGGGTGTTTGTCAGTGATTTCATGATATGCCGGCTCGTACGGCGTCGATAACGGACACGATACCCCTCATGGAGCAATGCCGCGCAAGGGCCGCCGCCACGACGGTTTGCCGCCTGCGGCGCGGCGCGTCGCCTCCCTTTACAGTCAAACCAGCCCTGGAGGCAGGGCGTCGGGAGCAGGAACGGTATGGAAACCAGATCGCATTTTCACGCGGAATTGGATGCCCTCAAGGCGCGCGTCACCGCACTGTTCGATCGCGTGGAGGCCTCCAGGCAGGGGGCCGTCGCAGCCTATATCAACCAGGATGCGGGCGTGGCGCGCCAGGTCATCGAGGCGGACCGCGGCATCAACCAACAGGCCTGCGACCTCGACGAGGCCTGCCTGCGCATGCTGGCCCTGGAGCAGCCCGTGGCCCTCGACCTGCGGCGCATCGTGGGCTACGCTCGCGCCGGCATCAACCTGGAGCGGCTGGCCGACGAGGCTGTGGGCGTGGCCGAAAGCGCGCTCAATGGCCCTGGGCTTCCCGGCGACTGCGACACGTCCCTCGAGTCCCTGGCCGCCCATGCGCAGCGCATGTACGCCCTGGCCACCCAGGCCTTCGTCGAGGACGACACGGACAAGGCCCTGGAGGTCTGCCGCCTGGATGAAAAGGCGGGAGAACTCGCCATGTCCGTCATGCGCTGCATCTCCGAGGCGCTTTCGAATTGCCATGCCGCACCTGAAGCTTCCGTGCGGGCGATCCTGGCGGCCCGATGCTTCGAGCGCATGGCCGGCTATGCCTCCAATCTGGCGGAAGTGGTCGTCTTCATCCTCAAGGGCGCGACGCTCAGCCAACAGTGTCAGCCCCGCTAGTGATGCGACCCTTAAAAATACGTCCGTTTTTTTAGTTATAATCACTATTCAAAAGTGTCGTCCTCGAAACAAGTATCTGCTTTCCTCGAGGACACGGCACTCGTTGCGAAGGAACGGAGCATGGAGCAAGGACCGGTCACCTGCCGTGGCGTCGCCGCCGCATATGCCCGCGGGGCCACGGCCCCCCTGGTCCTCGACGTGCGCCTGGGGCGGACCGCCGTGCGCGTGCGTTCCAATGCCGCGACGCTCATGGACGCCCTGGCCGCGCACTATGCCGACTTCCCGGGCGATGCCGGCGCGCCGGACATCGAAGTGACAGTGCTCGATTGCGGCCCCGTGCCCCTGACGCTGCCGTTTGCCATGGGAGAGGGCGCGGACGACGACGCCAAGGAAGAATTCGTGGACTTGCCGGACGGCCGGGTGGTGCGCAAACGCCGCACCGGGCTGTGGCTCGTGTTCGGCCGCGGCGGCCATTACGTGCTCGGGCCGTGCGCCGACAACGTGGACCAGGTCGTCAACGGCATCAACGCCCGCGCGGCCGACCGCGAACTGCGGGACGGCGCGCTGCTCCTGCACGCCGCGGGAGTGGCCGTGGGCGGGGCCGGGCTGGCCATTTCCGGCTTCGCCGGGGCGGGCAAGTCCACGCTTGCGCTCGAAATCATGCGCCACGGCGCTTCGTTTGCTTCCAACGACCGCCTGCTCGTCGGCCCGGCAGCACCCGGGAACGGGCTCGTCATGACCGGCATCGCGCGCATGCCCCGCGTCAACCCGGGGACGCTCCTGCACAACGACAACCTGGCCGCGCTGTTGACCGAAGAGGAGCGCGCCGGATACGCGCGGCTCAAGGGCGACGCGCTGTGGGCGCTCGAGCGCAAATACGACGTGCCCATCCGGGACTGCTTCGGCTCCGGCCGCTTTCGACTGCGCGCGGCCCTGGCGGCGCTGGTCGTGCTGCGCTGGCGGCCCGGCCAGGGCGGCATGGCGACGCGTTGGGTCGAAAGCGACGCCCGCGCGGAGCTGCTTCCCGCCTTCATGAAGGATCTGGGCGTCTTTTTCGAAGCCGGACCGCGTCGGGCCGCGCCCGAGGCGTATTTGCGACTGCTTGGCGACTGCCCCGTGCTCCTCGTCGAAGGGGGAACGGATTTCCCCCGGGCCGCCGCCCTGTGCCTCGACCTCCTGACGCAGCAGCCCGTCGCGACTTCGGTCGCCTAGGCCGCGGCATCACGTCATAACCCCAGTGCGACAAGGAACGGCCGTGCCCGACAAGAAATCCACCGCGCGCGTGAACATCGTCCGAAACGTCAGCCTGCCCGACGCCCACAAGGCGGCCCTGTACCGGCGTGCGCCGGAACTCGGGCCGAAACTGCTTTTTTTCAGCGGCGGCACGGCCCTGCGGCATTTGAGCGAAACCCTCATCGAATACACCGCCAATTCCATCCA
>DQED01000206.1:1563-1804 GCA_003525525.1 Desulfovibrio sp. | reverse complement strand
GCATCATGGCCCTGGCCGACCGCTCCATCACCGGAAACCCGGCCGTGTTCGAGCTTTTCGCCTACCGTCTGCCCAAGGACGCTTCCCAGGCGGAGCTCGTCAAGCGGCTGCAACGGATGATCGCCGGCGAAGACCCCCTCGTGCGCCACGTTCCCGATCCCATGCGCAAGATCATCCGCACCCACCTGCGTTTTTTCGAGCAGCGCCGGCCCGAAGCGTTCGACCTGCGCGGAGCCAGCAT
>DQED01000206.1:0-1462 GCA_003525525.1 Desulfovibrio sp. | reverse complement strand
TCAACGCCGACCTGCACCTGGCCTGCGAACTGGAAAACGGTCGCGTGCTCATCGGCCAGCACCGCATGACCGGCAAGGAAACCGCGCCCATCGACGCACCCATCAAACGGATGTGGCTCACGGCCAGCCTCGACGACCCGACCCCGGCCACGGTGCACATCCGGGAGAAGACGGAACGGCTTATCCGCCAGGCCGACGTGATCTGCTATCCCTACGGCAGTTTCTATTCGAGCCTGCTGGCAAACCTGCTGCCCCAGGGCGTGGGCGACGCGGTGGCCGCCAATGCCTGTCCCAAGGTCTACATCCCAAACCTCGGCCATGACCCGGAGCAGTGCGGCATGACCGTGGCCGGGCAGGTGGCCCGCCTGCTCGAAACCCTGGAAGCCGGCTGCGGCAAGCCGTGCGCCAGGCAGGACCTCTTGCGCTTTGTGCTGGTGGACGCCGCGCGCGGCGCGTACGAGACGCCGCTCGACCTCGCCGCCATCCGCCGCCTCGGCGTGGAAGTGCTCGACGTGCCTCTCGCCCGC
The DNA here is from genome assembly GCA_003525525.1 of Desulfovibrio sp. Classification (GTDB taxonomy): domain Bacteria; phylum Desulfobacterota; class Desulfovibrionia; order Desulfovibrionales; family Desulfovibrionaceae; genus Solidesulfovibrio. The sequence continues at coordinate 935 of DQED01000206.1, read as the reverse complement.
GAGGACAACCCCGGCCAGGCCGACAGTCGCAGGGTGGCGGAACTGCTCGTCTCGTTGGCTTGAGGCCGGGATTCGGGGCGCGTTTGCCGCTTCGCGCCTGACGGGCGAAGCGCAGCGCTTTGGCAGAAGACGGGACGGGTGACGGACGTATTGTTCTGAAGCGCGCTTACGCTTCGTCGCTGCCGTGCAGATACGCGTGGAAAGCCCTGTCCTGGCCGGCGAGGTGGTCTTCGAACCATCCCGTCAGGAAGGCAAGAATCTCGTCGATCAATTGGCTGGTCGCCAGGCCGAATTCCTTTTCGATTTCCAGGAAAATCACCTGATTGATGAAGAGTTCGTGGTCCTGGGTATGGGCCTTGCGCTGCGGGAACTGCGCGGTGCGCATGTACATTTCCTCAAGGGGAAAGTGGCTGTCGCTGAAGTTGCGCAGAAAATGCAACGCCTCGTCGACGACGGCCGGATCTTCGCAGCCGCGTTTGGCCTCGAGCGTGTTGGCCAGGACGACGAGCGCCCGGTGCTGGGCGTCGAGTTCCTCGATGCCCAGGGACAGGGACGAATCCCAACAGATCATCCGTATGCTCCTGTAGCGACGGCGACGCCGTCTCGATCGGGGCGACCGGAACATGGGCCGGCCGTGGCTGAATCGTATCCTGGCATCATAGCGATTTTCCAGCCTTGGGCAAGCGGCGGCGCGCCGGGAAAGCGTCGTGGCGACAACCATGGCCGGCAAAAGGATATTCGCTGGCCACGGGCAGGGGAAAAGGTGTAAGGATGCCGGGACACGGCAACCTTACAGCCAGACACCGGAGACTTTCATGCGCCGCCAACACCTGTTTCTGCTCGCCGCTCTTTCCTGTCTCGTCGCCGCCCTCGCAGCCTGCCAGCCGGCCCCGCAACGGCCGGCGGCAACGGCCCCGGCCGTTGCCGTCGCGCCC
>DQED01000277.1 GCA_003525525.1 Desulfovibrio sp. | reverse complement strand
GGAGCCCGGCCTTTGCGCCGTATCTGCGCGCCCCGGACACGGCCCCGCCCGTGCATCTGCTTTCCGCACTGGCCGATGCGGCCGTGCTCGCCGCCGTGGCCGCGACCGTGGACGACCCGGCCGGGGACGCCGCGCGCCAGGTTGAAAACCGGAGGCTGACCGCGCGAAAGGCGCCCGGACCCGAGCCCGGCACGGTCCGCGTACGCCTCACGGAGGCCCCATGACGTCGCCAAAGGACGACCAAACCATCATCCGTCCGCTTGCGGCCCTGACCCTCACCGTGCGCGACCCCTCGGGCCGGGTGCGTCAGGTGCCCCTGGCCCAGGGCGAACTGACCCTCGGGCGCGACGCGGCAAACGGCCTGCCCCTGGACCCTGCCGACTCCAGCGCCTCGCGCCGCCATGCCAGCCTCGCCGTTGACGGGGCAACGCTCACCGTCACGGACCTTGGCAGCACAAACGGCGTGTTCGTCAACGCGGTCCGGGTGGACCGGGCGGTCCTGGCCCCAGGGGACGAAGTGCGCGTGGGACGCACGGTGCTCGTTGTCGAAGCTGCCGGGGCGACCCCAATGCCCCCGCCCGAGCCGCCCAGCCAACGGGAAAAGGCGCTTCGGGGCCTTGGCCGCGCCCTGCCCGCGCCCCGTCACCTGCTGGTGCTGTGCGCCCTGGGGGTGCTGCTCCTTTTTGTGGGGCTGCTCCTTTTTTCCAGGCCGCAGTCACCGCCGCCGGACGCGCCCGAGGCCGCGCCCCAAGGGCAGGCCCCCCTCCCGGACGCGCCGCCACAACCCGACAAACCCGCCCCCACGCCCGAGGCCGTCGCAAAGGCCCAGGATCTCTCGCGGCAAGGCATGTTTTTTTACAACAACAAGCAGATCGTCCTGGCCATAAGCGAATGGGAAAAGGCCATGGCCCTTGATCCGCAAAACGCGCAGACCGCGAAATGGCTGGCCAGGGCCGAGGCCGAGCGCGACCAGCTTATTGACAAATACTACCGCGAGGGCGCTGCCGCCCTCAAGTACGCGCGCCTCGACGAGGCGAAAACGTCCTTTCGCTTTGTTACCGAATACTGCCGCAGCCACTCGGCCGACGAACGCTGCCAGGACGCTGCCAAGCAACTGGGGCAGCTGGAGGGAAACACCCCATGATGGAACCGTCAGTCACGCGCGGCGGGCAGCCGTCCGGCCCGGTCCAAATGGACCGCACGGAGTTCCGCTCCCGCCCGACCTTTGCCGGCAAGGGCCAAAATGCCGTCGAAATCCTGGCCGGTCCCGGCCAGGGCACCATCCACCGTTTCGAGGGGCACCTGCTCATCGGCCGGGCGGCCCGGTGCGATCTGGTCATTGACGACGCCACGGTTTCCCGCGAGCATCTCACCATCGAAAGTCGCGGCGGCAAGTGGCAGGCCGCCAGTCGCAATCCGAAAAACCCGGCCCTGAAAAACGGCATTCCCTTCCAATCCGCGTATATCGCCACAGGGGACACCCTGACCGTCGGCCCAGCCCGGTTGCGCCTGGCCCTGTCCGCGCCCAAGCCCGGCATCCCGCTCCCGCCCGGGCTCCTGCGGCTTTTTGGCAACAGGAAGTTCCTGATCGGCACGGGCATCGGGCTTTTCGTCCTGCTTGCGATCCTTTCTTTCCTGTCGCAGCCGGCCAAGACCCCTCAGGAGTCCGTGGTGGAGAGCGATTGGGGCAAGCAACGGGCCCTGAAAGACGCGGAATTCATGCACCAGGTGTCGACCCTGCTCCTCCAGGCCCGCCGGCTCCACGACGAAGGACACAACGAGCAGGCCCTGACCCGGCTCGACACCCTGCTGGGCATCGATGCCGCCAACGGGGAGGCCCTGCGGCTCAAGGCCGATATCCAGGCCGCCATCGAGGCAAAAGCCGCCGAGGCGAAAAAACGGCAGGTGCAGGCCGCCCTGGCCATGGAAAAGGTCGGCCCCCAGATCCGCGAAGCCGAGCGGCTTCTGGCCGCCGGCAACACGGCCGGGGCCAGGGCGCTTGCCGAGAAAGCCCAGGCCCAAGCCCCTGACGTGGCCGAAGTGCGCGCCGTCCTGGATACAATCGAGGCCAAAGAAGCCGCCGACCAGCGCCAGGCCAGCCAAAAGGCCCAGGCCGCCGCCGCCAGGCACCAGGAGCTGACGGGCCTTTACGCCGCAGCCGCAGCCGATCTGGCCGCGGACGACCTCTACAAGGCCCTGCTGGTCTACCGCCGCCTGGGCGAGGAGGAGGCGGAACCCGCCCGCACGGCGGTGCGCAGGAAGACCGCCGAGATCCAGGACGCGCTGGTCAAGCGGGTCATGCCCGATTTCATCGCCGGCCAGAAATTCTACACTCAGAAACAATACGCCGCAGCCTACCGGCAGTGGGTCAAGGTGCTCGAAGTCTACCCCGAGGCCAAGGAAACCAAGACCAAGGTGGCCGAACTGACGCCCATGCTCGAAGCCGAGGCCAAGCGGCTTTACGAGGAAGGCCTGGTCCACGAGGGCCTGGGCAATCGGGAAACGGCCATGGCCCGCTGGCAGGCGGTGCTGGAGGCCATGCCGGACAAAGACAACGCATACTATCGCCGGGCGGCGGCCAAGCTCGGGATCGCCCCGGACGGGAAGGGGCAGCCATGAGGCTTGCGGCCGCCGGAGCCACGGATCGGGGTAGCGTCCGGGAGACCAACGAGGACGCCTTCTTTGTCGATGCCGACCAGGGTCTTTTTCTCGTGGCCGACGGCATGGGGGGGCTGGCCGCCGGGGAAGTGGCCAGCCAGCTGGCCGTGACGACCGTGGCCCGGCTTTTGACCGAGCCGTCCCCGTTTGACACCCGTGAATACGCCCCCCCGGGGACCCCGGCCTGGCGTCCCGTGTCCCAGCGGTTTCGCCGGGCCGTCTCCGAAGCCAACGGCGCCGTGATCGAGGCGTCCAAGGACCGTTTCGGCTCTTTCGGGATTTCGGGCATGGGCAGCACCCTGGTCGGGCTGTACCGCTCCGACGACAGCTGCGTGCTGGCCAATGTCGGCGACAGCCGCGCCTACCAGTACCGCGACGGGGTCCTGGCGCAATTGAGCGAGGACCATTCCCTGGTCATGGCCGAGGTGCGCCAGGGGCTTTTATCGAAGACCGAGGCCGCGCACAGTCCCGAGCGCCATGTCATCTACCGGGCCCTTGGCATGGCCGACGCCCTGGAGGTGGACCTTTCGCCCGTGGCCCTTTCACCCGGGGACCTCTATCTACTTTGCTCCGACGGCCTGACGGACGCGGTGGACGACCGCGCCCTGGCAAACCTGCTTTCCCGGGCCGGCGAAAGCGAACCGGGGAGCATCTGCCAACAGCTCATCACCGCTGCCCTTGACGGCTTCTCCCGGGACAACGTGACCGTGGTCGTTGTCCGCGTCCTGTCCTGACCCGCTGCCTTGACCGAAAATTGCCGGACGCAGCCGGTCCGTTCCCCGCCAAGCCCTGCCCGGCCCCGGCAACACCCCAAACAGAGAGGATCCGTCTTATGCGCCACCGCCTGACACCGACCGCCTGGCCATGGCTGCTGGCCTGCTTGGTCGCAACCTGCCTGGCTTCCCGGCCCGTTTCAGCGGCCAAGGACGCAGCGCCGGCCGCAAAGGAGTTCGACATGCACGCGCCATATGTGCGCTACCATTTCGACGATCCGGACATGGACTTCACCTTTGGTTCCGTGGTCCTTGGATCCACGGTGAACCACGGTTGCGAGATCGGCGAAGCGTTTTACACCGCCTCCCAGATCAAGGACGGCGACGCGGCCAGCTGGCAGGAGCAGTGGATCAAGATGGCCCGGCGCGTCGAGGCCCGGGGCGAGAAGTCCCTGGCGGCCGGGCACACGGTCAGCGCCCGCGACCAGCTGCTGCGGGCCGCCGACTACTACCGCTTCGGGCTCATGGCCATGCTGCCCGACGATCCGCGCCTCGTCCCCACGGCGGCCAAGAGCCGTGCGGCCATGAAAAAGGCCGGCAAGCTTTTTGAGCCGCCCCTCGAATACTTCGAGATCCCCTTCGAGGGCACGGTGCTGCCCGGCTATTACCGCAAGGCCGAAAACGACTCCACGCCGCGAAAGACCCTGCTCATGCTCGGCGGCGGCGAGACCTTTGCCGAAGACCTCGTCTTTTACAGCATGCCCCAGGCCCATGCGCGCGGCTACAACTTCGCCACCCTCGACCTGCCCGGCCAGGGTCTGCTCCCCCTTGAGGGCAAGCCGTTCCGGCCCGAGATGTATCAGGCCGTGCAAAAGGCCGTGGATTACGTCCTGTCCCGCCAGGAGGTGGACCCCGCCCGCCTGGCCGTGTTCGGCATTTCCGGCGGCGGCGGCTTCGCCCCCCAGGCCGCCCAGCACGACCCGCGCATCAAGGCCGTGGTCATGAACGCCTGCGTGGTGGACGCCCATCCCCTGTTTGCCTCCATGACTCCGGTGGTCACGGCCACGCCCGAAAAAGTCAAAACCTTCACCCCGTTTCACCGCAACACCGTCAAAATCATCGCCTGGCGTTGGGGTCTTGACACGGACAACGTGCCCGGGCTGGTGGAGGCCAACCGGGGTTTCCGCTTCGACCCGGCCAAGGTGACCGTGCCCGCCCTGTCGCTGGTGGGCCAGGGCGAATACCAGGGCGAGGAGACCCGCCGGCAGCAGAAGCTTTGCCTGGACGGCCTGCCCAATGCCATCAAGGGCCTTGTGGTCACGCCGCTTGACGAGGGGGCGTCCAACCACTGCGTCATGGAAAACCGCAGCCTCGTGGGCCAGGTGGCCTTCGACTGGCTCGACGACGTGTTTCAAAAATAGCCGCCAGGGGGCAAGCCGCTCCGGCTGTCCGGGGCGGCCACCCGGCCTGCGGGCGTTCGTTCCTCCCACCCTCCCGGCCCCTTTCCCTTTGCCAGGGAAATGTCAGGCCCCTTTGCTACCTGTTGCCCCTTCACGCCGTCCGCCGCCCGTGTGCCTGGCGTAGCGCGGTTTCGACCGGGTGCCCTTGCCTGGACGCAGGTTCCCCGGCCCATGCACACCCCGAACAAAGGACCCGCGCGATGTGGAAGCGCAGCTTGTCTCAGGCCTTTTTTCCGCTGACAGCCCTTTTGCTCCTGTCCGCCGGCCCGGCCCCGGCCGCAGACTATCCGGTCACCACCACGACGGCGACCGGAGCCGGTTCGCTGACGACCGCCGCGAGCAACGTCAATGCCAGCCCGGACCCGGACAACACCATGTCCTTTGGCACTGCCGGAACCATCAAGCTTGTCACCGCAGCAACGCACACGATTTCCCTGGTAAAGCCCGCCTCGCTGCTGACGACATCCAGCGGCCCCGTAACGATCTCGCTGGCCAACGGAACGAAATTTTGCACCACGGATACGCTCAGCCTCGGCGGCCAAAGCACGCTTACCCTCTCCTCGGGATTCGACACCGCGGAAGGGCTTGCCGCCGATGGCAATAACTTCCTTATTACCGGCGGTTCCGTCACAGGGGGCATACTCTCTCTTGGTTCCCTGGCCATCGATACCATCGGGTCAAACGTCCAGCTCAAAGGCATTTCCCAGTCTGATGGCGAGACCTGGAACGCGCTTTACGGAACTGCGGTCTCCATCAGCTCCGGTTTTTTTGGGACAATAGCCCTTGACGGGACAACCGGCACGGGAACGCTTGACGAAAACCTCACTCTGGTCGGCATCGCCGCCCGCGATGCCGACATCGCGATCCAGGGCGGCCTGGCCGGCACAACCAACCTCACGGCGACTGGCAACGACAATACCAGCGAAGGACTTTTGGCGGCAGGCAACATCTTTATCACAGGGGGACTGTCCGGCACCATTGCGGCTGCAACAGGCGACGACGGCATTGCAAGCGGCCTCCACGCCGACGGGGGAAACATCACCGTCACGGGCGGGCTGTCCGGCACGGTCGCGGCCACAAGCGGGGACGGGGGCCTTGCCGTGGGCCTCGACGCCTCGGACTCCCTCGTCATCGCAGGCGGGCTGTCCGGCACGGTTACGGCAACGACCGGGGCAAACAACAATGCCGCCATGGCCCTGGTGGCGGAAAACGGCGACCTCACTGTGTCGGGCGGCATTTCCGGCGCGGTCGCGGCCACGGCGGGCGCGGGGGGAAAGGCCATCGCCATAGACGCGGCCAGCGGCAATATCGCCATCACCGGCGGGCTGTCCGGCAGCGTTACCGGCCAGGCCGGCAATTTCAGCAGCGCCGGGGGCATTTTTACCGATGTGGGCGACCTGTCCATTGCCGGCGGACTGTCGGGCACGGTGGCGGCCACGTCGGGCCGTATCGGCTACAGCATCGGGATCGGCTCCAGCGGCAATCTTTCGCTTTCAGGCGGTATTTCCGGCACGATCGCGGCCACGGCGGGCACCGGGGGGGTCGCCTTCGCCCTGGTTTCCAACGAGGCCTTGACCCTTACCGGCGGGATCAGCGCTTCCGGGCTGGTTGCGGCCACGGCCGGAGACGGCGGGCTGGCCCTTGGCGTCTCCTCCGTGGAAGCGGCCACCATTGCCGGGGGTATTGCCGGAAGCGTGACGGCCCAGGCCGGGGCGGGGGGAACCGCCCTGGCCCTGACCGCGGGCTACCTCTGCGCCGGGGGCCCCGCGACGCTCAATGGCGGCGACGCCGACACGCCCCTTTCCATCTCCGGCACCATCGCGGCCCAGGCCGGCGGCCTGGCCGTGGCCGTCAGCGCCAAGGACGCCATGTCCCTCCATGTCACCGGGACGCTTTCCGGCGTGGACACTTCCGGTGGCGGCAACGGCTACGCCATACGGGCCGGCTATTCCGACGGCACGGACTGGGTCGCCGGCAGCGCCGACAACATCGTCATCCTGGACACGGGCGCGCGCCTGATCGGCAAGGTGGATCTGGGCAGCGGGAACAATACACTCAAACTCTACGGCACCGGGTCGGCCGACAACCTCTTTCTCGGCGTCACCAACCTCGTGGTCGGCGACGGAACAAGCGCGGCCAGTTGGACCCTCAATCCCCCGGCCGCCAACGCCAGCACCTACGGCGGGCTGACCATCAACCCAAACGCCGCCCTGTCCATCAATGAAAACGTCACCATCGCCGGCAACATCACGGACAACGGGGCACTGACCTTCGACCTGGGGGCGGACAAGACCTACGGAGGCGTGATCAGCGGGTCCGGCACGGTGACCAAGACCGGTTCCGGCACCCTGACCCTTTCCGGCGCCAACACCTATACCGGCGCGACGTATGTCACCACGGGCATACTGCAGGCCGGCGCGGCAAACACCTTCTCCCCCTTTTCAGCGGCAACCGTCGCCTCCGGAGCCTTGCTTGACTGCAACAATTACGACCAGACGCTGGCGGGCCTCAGCGGCAACGGCACGGTGACGCTTGGCACGGCGAACCTGACCTTGGATATGCCCCAGGGCGCGGACGCAACCTTCTCCGGCGTCCTTTCCGGCACAGGCGCCCTGATTAAAACCGGGGCCGGCGCCCAGACCTTGACCGGCGCCAACACCTACAGCGGCGGCACCCGCATAAACGGCGGCACCTTGACCGCAACCGATGCCAGCCTCGGCGATCCGTCCGGGGACATCGCCTTTGGCGGCGGCACCCTGCGGGCCGGCGGTGCGTTCACCACGTCGCGCGCCGTTACCGTCACCCCGGGCGGGGGGACGTTCGATAATGGCGGCAACCCCGTCACCCTGGCCGGGACCTTCACCGGCACAGGCGATTGCACCTTCACCGGCAGCGCGACCACCATCTTTTCCGGCAACGGGTCAAGCTACACCGGTACGGCCACCGTGTCCGCCGGCACGCTGCACGTGGCCTCGGGCGGCATCCTCGGCGGCACCCTCGCGGTCGCGGGCCCGGCCACCCTCGGCGGCTACGGCACGGTGGGCAACCTCGTCATGGCCGGCACCCTCACCCCGGGCGGCTCCATCGGCACGCTTGCCGTCAGCGGCGACTACACCCAAAACGCCTCTGCCACGTATGTCTGCGAGCTCTCGCCCGGCCAAGGCGACCAGCTCGCCGTGGCCGGCACGGCCACGTTGCTTGGCGGCACCCTGACTGTGGAAGCCCAAAAGACGTTCTATCCCACCGGGGCCACCTGGGCCGCGCTGACGGCCACGGGTGGGGTGACCGGCACCTTTTCCTCGGTGACCCAAAACCTCGCGTCCCAGACCCTCTTATTCCTGCCGGTGACCACCCAGGCGGGCGTGTCCGTGACCACCTACCGCCTGCCCTATGCCACCTACGCCGACAGCGCCTCGGCCCGGGGCGTCGCAGCGAGCCTCAATCTGGCCGCCTACAGCGCAACCGGCGAGATGGCAGCGCTTTTATACAGCCTGGATTACGCCCCCTCGCCGGTCACCAGCGCCACCCTGGGCGTCCTGAGCCCCGAGCCCTACGACGCCTTCACCCAGAGCATCCTTGACGCCGGCCGGCTGCTGACCGTGGCCCAGCACAGCGGGCTGCACGAGGAGAATGGGGAGGGAACCGGCAACCCGGCCTTTGCCAACCCTCTGGACGCCGGCCCGGGCACGCTCTTGGCCCTGGACGCGCTGCAAAACGGTCCGCCCGCCTTTGCCGGCCCGGGTGTGGCGGGCCTTGGTTCGTCCCTGCCAGGTTCCCGGTTCGGGCTGTTCCTGCGCCCCTTTGGCATGCTGGCCCAGCAGGGCGGGGAGGCCGCGCGCACAGGCTACAAGACGGCAACCGGCGGCATCACCGGCGGCATCCTCTACCGGCCGGGGCCGGACCTGACCCTGGGCCTGGCGCCCGGCTACCTGTCCCAGGCCGTAACGCTTAAAACCGCAGCCGGCGGATACGGCACGGCAAGGGACTGGAGCCTGGCGCTTCTTGCCCGCTACCGGCGCGGCAACTGGTATGGCGACGCCTCCATCCGCGTCGGCATAAACGCCTTCACCTCTTCGCGGACCCTGCCGCTGCCGACCGGCACGTACACGGCCTGGGGGAAATGGAACGGCTGGAACACGAGCCTTTCCCTGGGTGGCGGCTACGACTTCCAGGCCGGAGGGTTCACCTTCGGCCCCATGGCCTCGGCCCAGTGGCAGGGGCTCGCCCAGGACAGCTTCACCGAAACCGGGGCCTGCAGCCTGGGACAGAGGATCGGCAAGCGCCGGGACGGGGCGCTTTCAACCACCCTCGGCGGCCGGGTGGCGCGGACCTTCGAGACCGGCTTCGGCACGGTGACCCCGGAGCTGCGCGCGGCCTGGGGGGCGCAGTGGCTGGGGGACGCACGCACCATCCCCTCGTCGTTTGCCGGCTACGAGGCCACGGGGGCAACCACGCAAACCGCGCGCCACCGCTACCATTGCGCCATCCTGGACGGCGCGGTGACCATGCGCTTGCGTAATTCCCTGTCCGCCACGGCCCGGGTCGAGGTGGAGCTTTTCCGTCCGGGCTACGATTCCCAGGCGGCGAGCATTGGCCTCAGGTACACGTTTTAGCCCGCCCGCATGCGGCAGAGCCCCCCAGCCTCCCGGGTGTCCGGGGAGCCGGAACCAGGAGCGCGGCCCGGGGAACCCTGTTGGCATCGCCCCGGCCCCTGACCTGCTCGGGGCTTTTCGGACCATTTGAAACTTGAGAAGGTGGCTCCTGACTACAAAGAGGGAGCCACCTTCTCACGTTTCAGATGACTCGAAAAATCCCGAGCAGGTCAGTGGCGCTTCGACGCACTGCCGGGCCTGTCGAGCGCCGCAGCCCTGGCGCGCTACGTTCCCGACGCATGCCCCGTTCAGGGACATTTTTGGTCCAAACAGGATAGTCCGCCGGGAAAAACAGGCATACTTAACGACTTTGACAGAATTTGAAAATCAATATCATACCCAGCGAAGGAGCCCCGGACATGGCTATCTGGCGTAACCTCGTCTTCCCGTTGTGTTTGCTTCTTGCCGCGCCGATTCCGACAGGGGCGCAGCAAGAAAAACAGACCGCCGCCAAAAGCGTGCAGCTTGAAGGCATCACGGTGACGGCCACCAAAGAAGAGGAAAAGGTTCAGGACATTCCCACCAGCATCACGGCGTTTTCGGATGCGCAGGTCGACGATTCCCGGATGAATTTCGTCAAGGACCTGGGGCTGCGCGTTCCCAACCTCAGCTTCTACAGCGGCGGCACCAGCGTCATCAACTTCCCGACGATGCGCGGCGTCCGCTCCGATCCGCACAACAACATTTCCGGCGTTTCCCTGTATGTGGACGACGTTCCCGTCACCTCGAACCTCGGCTTCGTGTCCGACCTCTACGACATCGAACGCATCGAGGTGCTGCGCGGTCCCCAGGGCACCCTCTACGGCCGCAGTTCGGAAGGCGGCGTCATCAAGATCGTCACGCGAAAGCCCACCAACACGCAGGAAGGCAAGGCGACCCTGGAAGCCGGCACGTCCATGATGTTCCATGGCAAGGCCAATCTGTCCGGCCCCGTCATCCAGGACAGGCTTTTCATGGATGGGGCGTTCAACTTCTACAACCGCGACGGCTGGGTCAAAAACGATTATGACGACAAGTGGGTCGACGACAAACAGAATTATTCCGGTCGAGGAAAAATCCGCTTCACGCCGAGCGACGATCTTGAAATGACGTTCATCGGTTCCTTCATCAAATTCAACGAAGGAACATTCTCCATGTACGCCTATCCTGGCTATGACGACAGACATGTCGATACGAACCGTCCAGGATACAACCGCTCGTGGATCGACGACGAATCCCTTCATATCAAGTACACCATAAACGACAATTGGACGATCACCTCGATCTCGACCAGGCGAATGACCGATGCCGACTACAAGATCGATTACGATTTCAGCACCACGAGCGGCTATGAAACTTGGAAATATGACAAGTATCTCGATCTAAGCCAGGAACTGCGGGCCAATTACAAGGATGACAACGGAGCGAGCCTTGTCCTCGGCGGCTATTTCGACAGCTACGAACGCAAGGTCCAGTATTCCTACACCTCTCTGGGCATGAGTTCGAAGGCCTGGGACCTGACCAAGACCTATTCCGCCTTCGGCCACTTCAAATACCCCTTGTTCGGCGGTTTGAGCCTGCTTGGCGGCGTGCGCCTCGATGCCTACAACAGCGATTTCGAAAACGAGACCTACCAGGACGGCAAGGCCTGGACCAGCGTCTCCCCCAAGGCCGGCCTGGAATACGCGATCACCAAGAACAACATGGTCTACGCCACCGTCTCGCGCGGCTACCGTGCGGGAGGCTTTAACAGCTACACTCCGAGCGACGGCAAATACACCTTCGACGAGGAAAGCCTCTGGGCCTACGAAGTGGGCAGCAAGAACACCTTCTTCGACAACACCCTCAAGGCCAATCTGGCCTTGTTCCTCAACGATTTTCAAAACGCCCAGGTCGAACAGTATCTTGCCTCATCAGGAACGCCCATGCCCTATATCAGCAACGCCGGCGACACCCAGGCCCTGGGCGCGGAACTGGAACTGACCTGGCTGCCCCTGGACGGCCTGGAGCTGTTCGGCTCCGCCGGCTACATCCACATGCGCTACGGCGACTTCACGGACTACTACGGCGACCACAAGGGCAACAGCCTGCCCTACGTTCCCGACTTCACGGGCAATGTCGGGGCCCAATACCGGCACAAGTCAGGCCTGTTCGCCCGGGCCGAAGTTCTGGGCTCCTCCCTGGTCTATCTCGACAGCCGCAACAAGTATTCCATTCCCGCCCACGCCACGGTCAACGCCAAGGTGGGTTGGGAATTCAACAAGTTCGACGTCTATCTCTTCGGCACCAACATTTTCGACACGCGCTACGACGCCAAGGGCGCCTTTGGCGGCGGCTACACCGTGGCCAGCGAACCGGGCACGTACGGCGTCAGCCTGACTTATCACTTCTTTTAGAGACGTCCATTTGCACAAAGGGGCCTTTTATCGGCAATGCCTTGGCAAGGCCCCTTCCCCCGAACAACCAACAGAGCTTTGCCGCGATTGCATGAATTGCCTCCAAGCGGCCGTCTTGTCCCGTTGCGTCCCGGCTCCCCGACCGGGGCGCAACGGGAGCAAGACCGGCGCGCGCGCAGGCGGGAACGGAGCAGTTTTCATACGAGGGCTTACGGGCGCGACGCCGGCCGGCCCCCGGACGGCGACAACGAAAAGGACATGAACATGTCGCAACAGCCAAGCATCGCCTTTTTTGAAAGACTGACCGCCGCCATCATCCGGTTCCGCTGGGCTGCCCTGGCCGGGGTGCTCCTCCTCACGGCCTTTTTCTTAACCCAGGCCGCAAACCTCAAATTCAACGGCTCCTTCGAAATATGGTTTTTCGAGGACGACCCGGCCATGCAACGCCTGCGCGCCTTCAAGGAGGCCTTCGGCAACGACCAGTTCGTCTACATCCTGGCCGAGACCGACGGCGTCTTCACCCCCGACGCGGCCGCCAAGCTCAAACGGCTGGCCCGGGAACTCGAAAGCCGGGTGCCCTTCCTGCGCGACCTCAACTGGGTGGGCAACGCCGAACATATTACCGCCAAAGACGACGCCGTCGCCATCCGGAAGCTCCTGGACGACATTCCGACCGACCGCAGGGAGCTCGACCGTCGCCTGGGGCTGGCCCTGTCCGAAAAGGACTTCGTGGACCGCTACATCTCCAAGGACGGCAAGGCCGCCGGCATCCTGCTCGAGCTCGAACGCTTCCCCGAAGGCCACATGGTGCCGCCGCCGTCCGAACAGGTGGCCCGGGCGGTCCTCGCCGTGACCGGCATGCCGGAATTTTCCGGCATGCGTCTGCATGTGGTAGGCGATCCGATCTTCGAAACCCGCTACAACGATGTCGCCAACAGCGAAACGCCGAAATTCTTCGGCCTGTGCCTGCTTGTCCAGGCTGTGTTGTTCTACCTGTTCACCCGGACGATACGGGGGGTGCTGCTGCCCCTGGCCATTGTGACCCTCAGTTTCATCTGGACGCTTGGCGTCATCAAGGTCATCGGCTTCGACCTCGACCTGATGGTCGTCGGCCTGCCGGTCTTGCTGATCACCATCTGCATCAACGACATTGTGCATCCCATCATCGATTTCAATCATCTCACCGCCGCCGGTCTTTCCAGAAAGGACGCCCTGGTCCACGCCATGGGACAGGTCGGACTCGCCTCCTTTCTGACCTGCCTGACGACGGCCATCGGTTTTTTCTCCTTTGGCAGAGCGCCCATCAAACCCTTCATGAATATGAGCCTCTATCTGCCGGCAGGGGTGCTGTTCTCCTATCTGCTCACCCTGGTGCTCGTCCCCGCGATCTACTCCTTCGGCCGCAAGCCCCCCACGCCCATGGCCGGGCGCAGCCCCCGCTCCTTCCTGCCCGACCGGTTCTTCGACTGGCTCCATCGCCTCATCGTCGGCCATCCCCGCCTCATCGTCGCCGGCTTCACGGGATGCATGGTCCTTGGCCTCATCGGAACGCTGCTCGTGGAAGTCGAATCCAATCTCACGAAATACCTGACCAAAAGCGTGCCGCTACGCCAGGATGTCGACTACGTGGACAGCCGCATGGGCGGCTCGACGGGACTGGAGATCGTCATCGACACCAAACGCCCCGACGGCGTGAAAGACCTCGCCGTCCTGGACGGCATGGAACGCCTGAGCGAAGCGCTGGAAACGGATCCCCTCGTCCACAAGACGTTCAGCATCGTCGACGTGTTGCGCAAAATGCGCCGGGCCATGCACGGCGACGACCCGGCGTATTGCAGCCTGCCGGACAAGCAAAGCGCCGTCCCCGAGTATCTCGCCCTCTACGAGGCCTCAGGCGGCGACCAAATGGATAAGATCGTCAATTTCGACTACTCCAAGGCCCGCATCAACCTGCAAACCCAGGCCCTGGGCTCCCGTGAAACCCGCCTGCTCGTCGAAAAAACAGACTCCCTTTCCCGTTCGCTGTTCGGCGACGGCGTCGTGGTCGCCACAACCGGCTTCATGGACATCGCCAAAACCCTCAACGACAATATGGGCACGGCCCAGGTCCAAAGCATTCTCCTGGCCTTCGTCGCCATCGCCGTGGTCATGACGGTGACGCTCGGCTCCGTCCGGATGGGCCTTGTCAGCATGCTTCCCAACGTCTTCCCCATCGTCATCGTGCTTGGCCTGCTGGGGTACTCCGGCATTTACATGGACACCATCCTCATGACCATCAGCGCCATGGGCCTTGGCGTGTCCATGGACGACACCGTCCATTACTTCCTCCGCGTCCGCCGGGAATTCGACCGTACCGGCAACTACGTCGAGGCCATCGGCAACGCCCTGCATGCCGTGGGACGGCATATGGTGTTCAGTTCCGTCGTCCTTATCCTCGGCCTGCTCGTCCTGACCAACTCGGTCCTGACCGGCTGGATCAAGATCGGCGCCTTGTCCGCCGTCGCGTTCACGTGGGGAATCTGGGCGGACCTGCTGTTCAGCCCCGCCCTGCTCCTGCTGCTTAAGCCCCTCGGCCCCGAGCGCGTCCCCAATCCCTGACCACGGCGGCAGCCATTTGTGGGCACGGCCCGCGATGTCGCCGGCATCGCGGGCCGTGCCGCGTTTTGAAAGGCGAATGTGCCCCGAAACATTGACAACGAGTCTCAATATCAACAAAGAGGAGGAAACTCTTCAGGGATGGCATCGTCGTGTTGCAAACGCTTTTTTCCCATACCCTCGGCAAAGGCATCCTCGTGCGTCTGCAGGAATGCAACGCGGACGACGACCTGCGCATGGACTTCGATGTGCCGCGGGGCATCGTCGGCTGCTCGTTCTGCCTGGAAGGCGCCATGCACACCCGGATCAGGGAGCCGCACCTCCACGCCGACGTCTCCTCGGGCATTTCGGGCATCTGGTTCGTCCCCGGGGCACGGCTGAGCGCCGTCATCCCCTCCGGACGCACCCGCTGGCTGGACCTGTTCATCCCGTACGAACGATTCCTGGGCGTGATCGAGGATAACATCCACGAGATCTGCCCGGAACTCCTGTCCAGCCTCAAGCGCAATTCCGCGGCCGTCCCCTTCCGCCGCACGGCCGGCATGGACGCGAACACCCGGCTGACCATCGAACAGATGCTGGCCTGCCCCTTCGAAGGAGCACTCAAAAGGCTTTTCCTGGAAAGCAAGAGCCTGGACCTGCTGCTTGGCGAAATCTGCCGTCACGCCCTGATCCGGCGAACGCCCGGCTGCCCGTGCTGCTCCAACCGGGCCAAGGTCGAAAAAGCCAAGGCCCTGCTGCTGGAGAACCTGGCCGACCCGTTGACCATCGCCGATCTGGCCGGTCAGCTGGGCATGAGCGAAAGCTCACTCAAACGGGCATTCCGCGACGTCCAGGGCGTCTCCATTTTCGCCTTCTTCCAGGCCCACCGCCTGGAGCAGGCCAGGGCGCTGCTGGCCAGGGGCGAGATGAACGTCACGGAGGTGGCCTTTTGCGTCGGCTACTCCAACCACAGCCACTTCAGCCGCGCCTTCAAGCGCCAGTTCGGCGTCTCGCCCAAGCGCTGCCTGGCCAGGACCTGGCCTGTTTCCGCCCTGCCCGCGTCCATGACCGAAACAGGCACAAATCTGGCCTGATCCCGGCAGCCCGCCCGCCCCGGCAGGGGTATTCTCCAGTCGGCTTGAGGGAATGTTCCCGAGACGACCGACCTGGAGAATGCCCATGCCCCGCTTCCTCCTCCTCGCCTTTATCCTGCTGGCCTGCCCCGCCCCGGGCGCGGCCGCGACCCTGACCGGCCGCGAGGTGGCCCGCCTGGCCGATCAGGCGGATTCCAGCCGCGACGCCCGGAAGACCATGCTCATGGTCATCAATCGCGATGGCTCCCAGCTCACCCGCAAAATGGAGATGTTCACCAAAAAATTCCCGCCCGACGAACGCTCGCTCATCCGGTTCGAGGCCCCGCCCGACATCCGCGACACCAGCTATCTGACCTGGAGTTGGGACGACCCGGGCCGGGAGGACGACATGTGGGTCTTCCTGTCCAGCGAAAATCTCGTGCGCCGCATCAGCGGCGGCGGCAAGACGGGGTCGTTCATGCGCAGCGACCTGGCCAACGAGGATATCGAGAAACGCGCCGTGGCCGACGACGCCCAGACCCTGCTGCGCGAGGAGACCGTTGAAAACGTCCCCTGCTGGGTGGTGGAATACATCCCCGAACGAGCCGGGGACTCCGGCTACGCCAAGCGCGTCGCCTGGATTCGCCAGGACATCCACCTCCCCGTGCGCATCGACTACCACGACAAGCGCGGCGAACTGCTCAAAACGGCCCTCTACGGCGGTTTTTCCCAGATCGACGGCATCTGGACCTACACCCGCATGCGCATCGACACGCCCCGCCGGGGCTCCCAAACCCTGATCCAGATTACCGACGTCACTTACAACTCAGGCCTGCCCGACAGTTTTTTCGAGCAAAGCAACCTCAAGCGCTGACGCGGCCCCCGGACATGAATCCGTTTGCCATGCCGCGCCGGTTTCCGACCCCGTCCCTGGCGCTGCTCGCCGTTCTGGCACTGGCCGCGACCGCCCGGGCGGCCCCGGGTCTCGACTTCGACCTGACCGAAAAGGCCGCCTCCCAGGACGCCCTCGCGGCCGCGGCCCAGGATGCTCCCGTGACCGTGACCCTGGGCGGCTACCTGGAATCGCGCACGCAATTGGGCACGTCCCGGGGCGCATTGTATTCCGCCCGGCAGCGGCTGCACCCGGAGCTTTCCGCCAGCCTGTCCCGGCTGTCGTTATTCGCCAACGCAAACCTGGATTACGACCCCGCCGTCGGGGCCTGGGCGGACATGGTCCATCCCGAGCTGGACGAATGCCGGCTGCTGCTCGACACCGAATACCTCGACGTTTCCATCGGCAAGATGATCGTGCGCTGGGGCGCCGGCGACGGCATCAACCCCATGGACCTGTTCAACCCCGTGGACCAGCGCGACCCGGTGGCCAGCGCCCGCAGCACCAAAAAGCGGGCCGTGCCCATGGTCCGGGCCGTGGCCCAGACCCCGTGGCTGACCCTGGAGGGCGTTTTCCTGCCCTTTGCCGCGGTCAACGGGCCCGATGCGGCGGAGAGTCCCTGGGAATCCCTGGCGCTTAAAAGCATCCGCCGGGCCGCAGGGGCCGGCAAAGCCGTCTTCGACGACGACACGAAGCCCGTTGGCGTCGAAGGCGGGTTGCGGGCGAGCGTCACGGCGCGCGGTTGGGACTTGGCCCTGCTCTCCTTCCAGGGATTCGCCAACGAGCCCGTCTATGCCGCCATCCCCCTCGACGACATCACCCTCTACCAGGCCCGCTACCCGCACTTCCGGGCCTTCGGCTTCAACTTCGCCAAGGGCCTTTCCGCCGGCACCCTGCGCGGCGAACTGGTTTTCAAACCCGACACAGTGTTCCCCGGCGTCCAGACGGCGGCGGCCAACGGCAACGGGCTGGCCCGGACCGACTTCCTGGAAGGCGTCGTCGGCATGGACTGGACTTTTTTTTCCGACCTCTACGTCAACGCCCAGTACTACTTCGAGGCCCTGCCCCAGGGGGAAAACGGCGCGGCGTACCGCGCCTTCTCGGACGGCATGACCTTCAAGGTCAGCGACAAGTTCCTGGGCAATGCCCTCGAAGCCGGCGTCCAAGGCATGGTCTCCTTTTCCGGGGACGGCCTGTCCGTGGAGGCCTACGGCCAATACGAACTCGACGACCACTGGAAGCTGACCTGCGGCGTCCAGCTCTGGGAAGGCCCGCCCCGGTCCCGCCTCGGCCAGTACGACGCCAACGACATGACCTACCTCAAACTGCGCTACGCCTTTTGACCACGGCCGGCGCGCGGCAAGGAGCCATCGACATGAGCACCATCGGCGACATCCTGCATCTCGCGGGGGACAACCGGAAGACCCTGGGGTTGGCCGCGGCCTGCTCCGTGGCCGACGCCCTGCTCGACCTCGTTCCCTTCTACGTCATGTACCTCGTGGTCATGGCGCTGCTGGAGGGGCAGGCGACGCCCGGGCGCATGGCGGCCCTGGGGCTGGCCGCCGCGGTCGCCGTCGCCGCCAGGGCCCTGGCCCGCTGGCTGGCCGGCTCCCTGGCCCACAAGGCCGGCTACAGCACGCTCTACGCCATCCGCCGGGCCGTCGCCGCCCACCTGGGCAGGCTGCCCATGCTGTTTTTTTCCCGCACCACCTCGGGGGCCCTGCTCAAGGTGACGGACAAGGACGTGGAGAGCATCGAGGTGCTGCTGTGCCACCATCTGCCGGACCTGTGCGCCGCCGCCGCGCTGCCCGTGGGCACGCTGGCGCTGTTGTTCTGGATCAGCTGGCCCCTGGGCCTGGCCGCCCTGGTTCCCCTGCTGCTGGCCGTGCTGTGCCAGGTGGCCATGTACCGCGAATGCTCCACCCGCATGCGACGCTTTCACGACAGCCTCACCGACATGAACAGCACCATCGTGGAGTATGTCCAGGGCATCATGGACATCAAGGCGTTCAATCAGACCGTCGCCTCGTTTTCGCGGTTCACCAACTCGGTGCGGGCCTTCGAGTCCGTGGTCAAGGAGTGGTCGCGCATTTCCGGCAAATACTACGCCCTGTTCGGTACCGTGCTCGGCTCGGGGCTGCTGTTCGTGCTGCCACCGGGACTGGTGCTGCTCGGGCGCGGCAGCCTGGGCCTGGCCGATCTCGTGCTCGTGCTGATGCTCGTCACCGGCTATGCCGCGCCCCTTGACCGGCTGTTGCGCTTCACCAGCAAACTGCGGGAGATCGAGGAGGCGGTGCGCCGCATCAAGGCAATCCTGGAGGAGCCTGCGCTGCCCGAAACGGCCCGGCCCCGGCTTCCCGAAAACCACGACATCGAATTCGACAACGTCGTTTTCGGCTACGACGCCGGGCAGCCCCTTTTCGACGGCTTGTCCCTGCGCCTGCCGGCCGCCACCCTGACCGCTTTCGTCGGCCCGTCCGGAGCCGGCAAGACCACGGCGGCCATGCTCGCCTCGCGCTACCAGGACGTCCGGGAGGGCAGCATCCGCATCGGCGGCGTCGATGTCCGGGACATCCCCGTGGCCCGCCTCATGGACATGGTCTCCTTCGTCTTCCAGGACACCTTCCTTTTGAGCGACACCGTCATGGAAAACATCCGGGCCGGCCGGGCCGACGCCGGCGACGCAGCCGTCGTCGACGCCGCCCAAAAGGCCCGCATTCATGACAGCATCCTGCGGCTGCCCAAAGGCTACGACACCTTTGTCGGCGACGGCGGCTCTCCCCTGAGCGGCGGCGAACGCCAGCGCCTCGCCATCGCCCGGGCCATCCTGCGCGACGCCCCCATCGTCATCCTCGACGAGGCCACGGCCTTTGCCGACCCGGAAAACGAAGCCCTGATCCAGGAAGGCATCAGCCGGTTGCTGACCGGCAAGACCGTCATCGTCATCGGCCACCGCCTGGCCGCCCTCACCGAGGCCGACGCCATCGCCGTTTTCCGCGAGGGTCGCCTGGACGGCTTCGGTCGCCACGAGGAACTGCTTGAAACCTGCCCTCTGTATCAAACCATGTGGGCCGTCCAGGCCAAGGCCTCGGACTGGGCCCTGGCCGAAAAGGAGGTCTCGGATGCGCAGTCTGCTTAAACAATTGGACGCCGGAGAGCTGACGGAACTTACCAGGGCCAACGTCTTCGCCGTGCTGGAGATCCTTTTCGCCGGCGCGCCCCTGCTTGTGCTCTACGCCGTCATCGCGGCCCTGCTTGCGGGTACGGCCGGGCTTGCCGGGCTGCTCCCCTACCTGGCCCTGCTCGGGCTGTGCTTCGCGGCCCAGGCGCTGTGCTCGGTGCGCTCCGTCGTCGCCGCCTGCCTGTTCGCCTACGGTACGGGCGCGTCGCTGCGCCTGCGCCTGGGCGAGCATCTGCGCCGGCTTCCGCTTGGCTATTTCAAGGCCGCCGACGCGGGGAACATGGTGGAAACCCTGCTGCTCGACGTCTTCAACGTCGAACTGGCCACCTCGACCATGTACAACAAGCTCGTGGCCGCAGCGACGCTGCCCGTCATCGTGGGCATCATCCTGGCCCTGATCGACGTCCGCCTGACCCTGCTGCTGGTCGCCACCGTGCCGCCGGCGCTGCTGTTCCTCTGGTATTCCCGCAAGGCCCTCGACGCGCGGAGCGCCGCCACCCTGGCGGCCAGACGCGAAGCCTCCTCGCGCATCCTCGAATATGTCCGGGGCATCCGCACCCTCAAATCGCTCAACCGGGCCGGCTCGGCCTTCGGCCGGCTGGATGCCGCCCTGGCCGGCCTGCGCGACCGAAGCATCGCCCTGGAATCGGCCATGGGGCCGACCTCGGAAATCTACAGTTGCATCGCCGCGTTGGGTTTTGCCCTGCTCATCGTCGCCGGCTCCGCCCTGTGGCGGGAAGGGCAGGTCGCCCTGCCGGTGCTGCTGCTCTTCATGATCGCCAGCCTCAAATTCTACCAGCCCATCATGGGCATCGCCCCCTACTTCTCCATGGTCCGCCACCTGCGCCACTCCGGAGAAAACGTCCGCTCCGTGCTTGCGGTCGCCTCCCAGGAAGGCCGGGTCCTGAACCTGCCGACGAAAGACCTCGGCGTGCGCTTCGAGCACGTCCGCTTCGGCTACGGCGACCGCGAGGTGCTGCGCGACATCAGTTTCACGGCTCCGCCCCGCAGCATGACCGCCCTGGTCGGCCCCTCGGGAGCCGGCAAGACCACCGTGGCCAACCTCCTGGCCCGCTTCTGGGACCCCGACGGCGGCCGCATCCTGGTCGGCGGCCAGGACGTGCGCGGCATCGACCCGGAAACCCTGCTTGGCCGCATCGCCATGGTCATGCAGGACAGCCACATCTTCCACGACACCGTCGCCAACAACATCCGCTTCGGCAAACCCGACGCCTCCCACGAGGCCGTGGAGGCCGCGGCCAAGGCCGCCCGCTTCCACGAGTGCGCCACCCGGCTGCCGGAAGGCTACGACACCGTGCTCGGCGAAGGCGGGGCCACCCTGTCCGGAGGGGAAAAACGGCGCATCGCCATTGCCCGGGCCATTCTCAAGGACGCCCCCATCGTGGTCCTCGACGAGGCCACGGCCTCCCTGGACCCGGAAAACGAGGGGGCCATCCAGGAAGCCTTCACCGCCCTGGCCGCCTCCAGGACGGTCTTCGTCATCGCCCACAGGCTTTCGACCATCCGGTACGCCGACCAGATCCTGTTTCTCGATGACGGAGCCGTGGTCGAACAGGGCGGTTTCGACCAGCTCCTGGCCCGAAACGGCCGTTTCCGGCGCTTCTGGGATCTGCAGCAACACGCCAAAGGCTGGAAGATCAACCGACAGGGGCAGGCATGAGGCCAAAGCCCCCCACGGACCTGTAGCGTCCCGCGATGCGGGCGGCTGCATGCCGTCGCCCAGGCGGCGGCCCAAAGGAGCAAGACCATGCGAAACGATAGCGGCAAACATCCGGGCGAGGCCGCGAAAGCGGCCGGTTCCGGGGCTGACCCGGCGGTCCTCGCGGCCGCCAGCATTTTGCGCCAGGACATGGAAACCCCGCCCCGCCTGCTGGACCTCGCCCGACGGGTGGGGCTGTCCCATCCCCGCCTCAACAGGGGGTTCCGCCAGTGCTTCGGCACCACGGCCTTCGGCTACCTGCGCATCCTGCGCCTGGAAGAGGCGCGGCGGCTGCTGACGGAGGGAAAGGCCAGCGTGACCGACGCGGCCTACAGCGTCGGCTACCAGAGCCTGCCATCGTTTAGCCGGGCGTTCAGCGACCGCTTCGGCCTTTGCCCGCTCGACTTCCTCAACCGCCTGCGCCGGCCGGCAAAGAATCCTGGGACGCGCAGCGTCTCCGGAAAGGAGCCGGGATAGCGCATCGCGCCGCTACGCCGGCAGGCGCTGTCGAAAGGACCCGCTACAGAAGAACCCCGGCTGCGGTCTCACCCTGAATGCAGACGGCCTGTGCCCGCCGGACCATCCGGTCGAAGCCGCTGCAACAACGCGGGCCGGGATGAGAACACCTCGGTCCGAATCAGGCGCCGCTCCCGACGTCGCCGGCGGCGCGCTTCGACCACGCTGCGCCGGCCGTCGCGCCG
>DQED01000279.1 GCA_003525525.1 Desulfovibrio sp. | reverse complement strand
ACCGCGCCCGGGGCTTGCCATTCCTCCGAATGGCAAGCCCCGGGCGCGGTTCTTGATTTTGGGCGGCTTGGCGCGATTTGGCGCGATGCGTTCGGCTACTTGCCCTGGGCCAGGTAGTACTTGCCGTCGCGCGGCACGGCGAGCTTTTTTACCGCCTCCTCCAGGCCGTGCAGGGTGACGTAGGCCACTTCCTTGTCCTTGGCCAGCATCGGCAGCAGCACTTTCCACTGTTCGTTGGTGAACTCGTCCGGTCCGTGGGAATACAGGCTGAGCACGCCGCCGACTTCCTTGATTTTCTTGAGGAACGCCGCGACCTTCGCGGCGAAGTCCGGGCTGGCGACGTCCGTGCCGAAGACGTCGCGCGGCTTGATCGAGTAAATCCGGTAGAGGTCGTAGCCGTCGGGCGAACCCAGGGCGGCGTTGCCTGCCGGGCCCACGCGGCCGCAGGTCATGCCGAGGTCGACGGTGACGGCGCGCGTGGCGGCGTCGCTGACCAGGAACGGATAGATCATGGACCTGACGGTATAGTCGGGCATGCCCGCCTTGATGTCCGTAAGCGCCCCGGTCATCTCGTAGCGGGCGCTCTTGGCGGTGTCCATGAACAGCGGCGCGAAGCCGTTTTTGAAGAAGATGTCCGTCCTGGCGCTCGCGGCCAGGAAGCTCGAGCGGAGATTGGCGTTGTAGGGATCGCCGAGCTCCGCGGTCACGCCGCGCACGTCGTTCAGGGCGTCCACGAGCTGTTTGAGGCTCGGGGTGTGCCCCGCCTCGGACAGGTCGAAGCTCGCCGCGGGTTCGGGGTTCTGGTTGACGATGATGCTCAGGGTCTGCTTGCCTTCATCCACGACCGCAAAGGCGGATTTGGCCGCCGGATTGGCGTAGCGCAGGCGGATGGCCTGCCCCGGGGCCACGGGCACGTGGTCGCGGGTGTGGTTGGCGACTTCGTGGCCGGCGGCGATGCGCCGGGACATGAGCGCGTAGTCGTCGGGCGTGGCTTTGGCCGTGTTCAGCGCCAGGGTGGTCTTGATGCCGTAGGCGTCGGCGTCCTCGGCCAATTGCGACCACAGCTGCAGGTTGGCGAGGTCGTCGATGATGACGGCGACGTAGGCGCGCGGGCCTGTGCCGGGCAGGGGCACGCCTTTGGTGGCTGCGGAAAGGCCCTGCGCCGGCGCGGCGGCGGCCGAAGCCGCCAGGAGCAGGCAGGCCAGCGCCAGGCGGCACAGGATGGCGAAGGAACGGATGCGCATCATATTTCCTTTATTCGAATATGTTGCCGAAAAAAAAGAATGTCTGCTTTCTTCAAGAACATGACGCTAGCGTTTGAGCCCGGACAGGAAGGCGAAGAGGGACGGCGAGTTGCCGCCGAGCCGCCAGATGGCGAGCTTGCCGAATCCCGCCGCCTGCGCGGCCTGCCACAACATGTCCATCGTCTGCCCGTCGGCGTGCCAGACCTCGTGGTCCTTGCCGGCGTCGTCGCGGTAGCGGCTCACCAGATAGCCGTTTTCGGACGCGCGCGCGGGCGTGGCCCGGTTTTTGGCGAGCAGGGCCTGGGCTTCGGATTCCGTCAACTGGCTGGCCTTTTGCGCCTCGGTCCAGTCGAAGCCGCCCGTGGCCAGGGCCAGCGTGGTGGCGTCGAGCGCCCCGATGGCGCGCAGCGCCGCGGCCTGGGCCGACAGGAACGCGGGCGTGGCCTTGGGGCCGGGGCCCGAATGGAAGCCGAACAGGTTGTAGCCCATGAGCACATACTGCGGGCCGGGCGGCAGGGGCGCGGCGAGGTAGCGGTGTTGGGGCTGGAGCAGCACGGCCAGGGCCAACCCCTCGGACGCGGCGCGCCCCTGGAGCGCGGCCACGAATGCCAGGAAGTTGGGCCAATCCTCCTCGGCCACGTTTTCATAATCGATCTCGATGCCTTGGAAATGATGCTGCTTGGCCAACGCGATCAGGGCGTCGCCATGCCGGTCCCGGGCTTCGGGCGAGGCCGTCAGGCGCGCGACCAGGGCCGGATCCTTGAGTCTCAGGCCCTTGCCCGAGGCCGCGACCACGTCGTTGACCACGGTCAGGTAGACCGGCGTGGTCCCGAACACGGCCGAGGCGTCCCGGCCGAGGAGCCTGGCCCAGTCCGGGGCCAGGGAGGGCCGGTCCTTTTCGTCGAAATTGGCGGAAAAGACCCGAATGGAATCGAAAAGGCCCGGATGGGACCGGAACTCGGCCAGTCCCCGGGCGAGATCCCAGTCGGCGATCCAGGCGGTGAGGGCCGCAGCCCGCGCCGGGACGACAGACAGGAGCACGCACGCGCACGAAACCGCCGCCGCCAGGAGGGCAACCCTCTGGCGGACGGTCCGTGGTCTGCCTAAAACGTGTAGTTTATGCCTGCCCATGCTTCGTTGAGGTTATAGGTCGGAGAGCTGAAGTAGGAGTATTTCACGGAGAACTTTAACCGCTCCTTGAGGGTGATGTCCATCCCGGCGTTGACGCGCCAGATGTTGCGCCAGTCGTTGCTGCGGTCGCGCGAGGGACCGTAGCCCACGCTGCCGTTGCAGTTGAACCAGCGCGTCGGGGCGAACCCGAAGGAGGCGTAGGCCAGGTGGGTGACCAGGTCCAGGGGGGCCCAGTACTGGATCGGATTGCGGTCGCTGTTGGCGAACTGGAAGGCGTAGCCCAGGGAGAACAGCGGATATTCGAACAGCCGCGCCAGGAGGCGGCCGTCCATGGAGCCGGTGTTGTTGCCGTCGCTGCGCGAGATGCCGTGCAGGTTGAGGAACAGGTCGTAGTAGTTGAGAATCCGGTTGTGGGTGAAAAGGCTCAACCGGTTGGCCATGATCTGTTCCGAGATGGCCTCCACGGTGTCGATGCGCTCGTGGGCCGCCTGGATGTCCCAGGTGCCGTCGATGGCCGCGCCCTTGGGCGCGAACGGACCGTGCAGGGTGGCCTGGCCGTTGAGCCAGGCGCCGGGGCCGCCGTCGGTGTCGGTCAGCTGGCCTTGCGCTTCCAGCCAGAACTCGGGATGGAAGAACCAGCGCGCTCCGACCACGAGGTCTTCGCCGTCCAGGTACTGGGTGCGGCGGGAATGGAGCACGTTGTAGACGTCGGAGGCGCTCAGGGAGCCGTTCTCGAGGGTGTCGGAGATGGCCTTGAGCATCTTTCCCCGGCGCTGGTAGCTGTCGATGGACCATTCCACCCGGCCGCCCTTGGCGAACACCACGAGGCTGTCGAGGACGTGGACTTCGCCGCGCAGGCCGTACCACCAGTAGCGGCGGTTGTCGCTGTCCCACCACGTGTTGACGCTGGCTTCGGCCTTGGGCCGGGTGCGCAGTGCGGCCCGGGCCAGCTGGATATGGGTGCGTTCGGCCTCGGGATCGGCGGCCACGGCCTTCCGGGCCCGGGTCACGGCCACGGGGTCGTCGTCCATGTAATAGGCGTTGACGGCCTCGTGGTAGGTCAGGTCGGCGGGATTGGCCTTGAGTGCGCCTGCTTCCGTGAAATAGTTCTCCGCCTGTCCGAGCTGTTCCTGCCAGGAGTAGACCTTGGCCAGTTCCAGGGAGACCTGGCGCATGGGGTTGACCTGCTCCAGGTAGCGGGCGAGCCCGGCCGTGTCCAGGGACGGGGCCACGGCCTTGGCCGCGATGCGGTGGGGATCGGACACCGGGGTCCAGTAGCCTTCGCTGTTGAGTGCGAAGGCCATGGGGAAGGTGTCCGTCACGAGTTTTCGATAGGCTTCCCGGCCGGCGTCGGTGGCGTTCAGGATGTCCCGGGGCGCGTCGCCGCCGGGGTAGAAGAAGACCGGGCGGGCGGCGCCGAGGATCACGCCCTGGGGATCGAGAGCATGCAGCCGTGCGGCCAGCCGCGCCCCCGGCGTCTCGTCGGGCGGACAGGCCAGCGCGCCGCAGGTGTTCCACAAGTGCGGGGCGCCGGAAGTCCGGCCGTCCACGCGGGGCGGATTGTGGTCGGTCAGGGCCAGGGACCAGCGGCCGTTGCCGGCCAGGGCGCGGACCATGGCCATGTCCGGCAGATAGGGCGTGCCGGCGGTCAGGGATTCGCCGCCGACGACCAGCATGGCCTTGCCGCCGACCTCGGCCAGCAGCGCGTCGATCTTCTCGAGCACGGCCGCGTCGGTGCGGTCCACGATGAGGAAGACCTGGGGCGCGAGGTTGGTGTCGCGCCTTTGCAGGGCGGCGTCGCCGCTCGGCCGGTTGGCCAGGTCGTCCGCGCCGAGAAAGGAGCCGCCGGCGGCGGCGATGGCCCGCAGGTGGTCGGCCATCTGCGACAGGCGCACCTTGCCGGGCGTTTCGGCGTCGCGCACGTCGGCGTAATACAGGCACAACACCGGGCTGCCCGGGCCGAAGTCCCGGATGGTGTGCAGCGCCGGGTAGGCGGGGCGGAAGTCCTGGTCCGCGGCGGCGGCCACGGCGTACTGCAGACGCAGCGTGGCGTTGTCCGGGGCCAGCTTCATGAGTTCCTGGGCCGCCTTGTAGGCCTTGGCCGCCTTGCCGGTGTACTGGTAGATGTTGAAGTTGCCGCGCACGGCCGGGAGGTAGGCCGGGTTTTTCTTAAGCAGCGCCGTGTAATGGGCCTGGGCCTCGTCGTATTTTTTCTGGTCGAGCAGGGCCTGGGCGAACATGTTCTGCACGATGGACGAGTCGGGGTCGAGTTCCAGGTAGCGCTTGGCATAGGCCTCGCACAGGGCCGGGTCCTTGGCGAACTCGGTTGCCTCGGCGGCCTGACGCAGCAGCTCCTTGTTCTCGGGGTGCTTGGCCAGCCCGATTTCGGCCTGGTTCAGGGCTTCCTGGTATTCGCCAAGGGAGAGCAGCGCCTCGCACAGCACGCCGCCGAGCAAGGGCGAGGCCGTGTCGGCGTAGGTGTGGGACAGGGCGGCCACGGTCTCGGCGTAGCGGCTCTGGCGGTTCAATGCGAAGCCCAGGCCCGAAAGGTAGTCCGGGGAAGCGGGCCGGGTGGCGAGCAGGGTTCGGTACAGGGCTTCGGCCCCCTTGGCGTCGCCAAGCTCCAGCTTGGCGGCGGCCGCCGCGCTGAAGACGGCACGGTCGCCCTTGGCGACCATGGCGTCGAACCAGCCGGCCATCCGGCGGGCCTCGTCGTAGCGCCGGTCGGCGGCGAGCAGCCCGATCACGCGAAGGCGCAGGGCGGTGTCGCTCGGGGCCAGGGACACGGCTTCCCGGAAATGGGCCAGGGCGGCCTCGGCATTGCCGTCGAGCAGGGCGAATTCGCCCAGGGCGTAGCTGCGGTCGAAGGGCGCGGCCTTGGCCAGGGCCCGGTCGAGCAGGCCTTGCGCCTTGGCGTCGTCGCCCTGGCGCTTGGCGTAAAGGGCCAGATAGAGCATGGCCTGGGTCTGGCCGGGATCGGCGGCCAGGGCCCGTTCCAGGAATCCGGCAGCCTGGTCGTACTGGCCGGACGTCCACAGGGTCCGGCCGGCTCCGGCCCAGACCGGGGCCATGGCCCGGGGCGAGACCGCCGAAGCCCAGGCCGGCGGCGTCAGGAAGAAAAAGCCCTGCGCCATCTGGTATTCGACCAGGGTACGGGCGATATGCAGATAGATCTCGTTGGCCAGGGCCGGGGACAGCGAACCGCGCGCAATCCGGCCTTCCGGGGAAAAGCCGACCACCGCCACCTGACCGAAAGCGCCGGCCGGCAGGGCGGACACCACGCGCATCTTGTCCAGGGCGACCTGGGGCTGCCCGCCCTCCAGGGCGGCCATGGCCCCGAGCAGGTCCGGGTAGGGGCCGGCCGGGACGGCGGGCAGCACCTTGCCCACGAGATCCCAGCGGTTGGCCGCGGCCAGGCTCCAGGCCAGCCCCAGGGGCGTGACCTCGGGCGCGTTGGTCCTAAGCAGCGCCATGGCCTCGCCGGTGCGGCCGGTCTCGATCAGAAGCGGCGCCACGCGGGCCACCAGGGGATCGTCGGCGGGCAGCCCTTCCTTGAGGGACCGCTGCCAGAAGGACAGGGCCATGTCCGGGCGCTTGGCCGCCCAGAGCCGCCAGCCGATGTCGCGCAGGATGTTCCCGCGCACGTCGAGGCCCTCGATCAGGTTTTCGATGGAGGCGATGACCTTGGTCGGATCGCCCTTGGCGCCGATGCTGCCGACCATGGCGTCGGCCAGTTCGATGATGCGGCCGCGGAAGGGGCGGCGATTCTTGATCTGGCTGAATTCCTCGGCCGCGCCGGCGTCGTCGCCCCGTCTCCAAGCGGTCATGGCCAGGCCGAAGTGCAGGCCGTCCTGATCGGAATCGGCGCGCAGTTTTTCCTCGAAGGCGTCCGCCTTGTCGTTTTGCCCGGATGCCCGCAGGGCAAAGAGGTATTGGCCTTGATAGAGGGCGTTCTTGGGAGAGAACTGCAGGGTTTTTTCAAAAAAATCGGCGGCGCGGGGATAGTCCTTGGCCGTCAGGCGCGCGTCGGCGATCCAGCCGGCCCAAAGGCCCACGTCCGGGGCGTCGCGCCAGGTGGATTCCCACAGGTCGGCGGCGGCGTTGGGCTGGGCCTGGTTGTAGCGCACCCAGCCGAGTTCGCCGGTCACGGCCACCGGGTCGTAGCCGTTGGCCAGGGCCTTGTCGAGCAGGGTCTGGGCCAGTTCCAGGCGTTTGCCGGCCAGGGCCTCCCTGCTCGCTTGGAACTGGAGCGCGGCGATGACGTTTTTTTGCGAGGCCGGAGCCGGGGCGTCGGCCAGTTCGCGCACGGCCGCGTCGTCGTCCTTGGCGTAACCGGCGGCCAGGCGCTTCACGGTCTGGCCGTCGGCCGAGGCGGGCTTCCACACGGCGAGCAGCCGCGTCAGGTCTGCCTTGGCCTGGGAGCGCGGCAGGATGTTCTCGATCAGGGAGGCGACCATGCTCTCCTTGACGCCGGAGACGTACTGCTCGAGCCGGGGCGTGCCCTTGTCGCCCAGGCGCAGCAGCGCCGTGAGTTCCAGGACGTTGGTCTCGATGTCGTCGGGTTCGGCCTTGAGGAGCACGGCCAGGGTGTCGAGGGCGCCGTCGTAATCGTTGGCCGTGATCTGGAGGCTGGCCTTTTGCCGCCACAGGGGCGGGTAGCCCGGATCCTGGTCCAGGGCCTGGTTGACCAGCTCCATGGCCTGGGCGGTCTGGCCCCGCGTCGCGGCCTGCTGGGACTGGCGCAGGAGCGTGACCACCGAGGCTTCCGCGCCGCTGGAGACGGACGGTGCGGCCAGGACGAGCGCCACGAGGATGAGAAGTATCCGGATCATGGCGCGTCTACCCCTTCCCCTGATAGAAGATTGCGGCGGCGGCGTCGGGACCGGGTTCGCGGTACAGCATGCGGGCCCTGTCGAACCGGTTCTTGAGCGTGATCATTTCCTCGGCGTCCTCTTCGCTCGGCGGCGCATCGAAGAGCAGCCAGTCCGGCGTCAAGGCGACGTTGCTCGCGGCCAGCCGGGCCGCCGACGCGGCGGTCAGGCGCACGGCGGCGGAGAGCCCCTGGGCGTGCAGCGTGTCCAGGAGCGCCGCCAGATCCCGCGGCTCGGGGAAGGCGTCCAGGGACAGCACGAATCCGCGCAACAGCTTGGCGAAGACCAGGGAGGCCGGGGCGTCCTTGACGAAGCGCACGGTCTCCGTGACCCGGGCCGCGTCCGCGCCGGTCATGTCGAGCAAGGCGTTCACGCCCTTGGACGACAGCGCCACCATGGCGGCGGCGTCGCCGACCGGGTCGCGGGTCAGGGAGTCGGCCGGCAGCATCATGGCCGTGAGCATGAGGGAGTCGTCGAGGTTCACGTCGGCCACGTGCGCCGTCTGGACCCAGCGCGGCGGGAAGGCGGTCAGGCGCAGATCCGCGAAAAGGGCCGGCTGGCGCGTCTTCTCGCCGCGCGAGCCCAGGCCGAAGCTGCCCCGGCTGGTGTCCGCGGTCAGGGGGATGGGGTAGGTGCTCGCCGCCGTGCCGTCGACGCGCAGCAGCAGGCGGTTGGACTTCACGCAGCATTCGAGCGCCACCGGGCCCTTGTGGTCCAGGGACAGAGCGTACTGGAAGACGGTGTTGAGCGAGGTGCCGTTTTTCTCCTGGACGAGCACCCGGTCCTCACTGACCTGGATGCGCACGAAGGAACCCGCGTTGCGGTAGCGCAGGTACACGAGGCTTGTGTCTTCGGCCGTGGGGTAGACTTTGACCTGGCACAGGAAGTTCTCGAATCCTTCCGAGCCGCGCAGCAGGGCGAAGGGGGCCTTGCCGCCGGCCGGGCTCAGGGTCAGGCGCGCGCCGTCGGCGGCGACGCTGCCGGCGGTGACCTGCCACAGGCCCTGGCGCACGGAGTCGGCGAAGTCGAGGAAGCGCGAACGGGGCATGCGCGATTCGATTTCGAGGAGCAGGCGTTCGGGGGTCCAGTCCGGGCCGATCTGCATCCGGGTGAGCGCCCTGGGATTTTTTTCGCGGTTGTTGTAGCTCTCGCCGACCCGGGTGAAGGCGATGGGGAAGTGCTTGTCGAGGTCTTCCTCCACCGGGCGGGCGAGGT
Source organism: Desulfovibrio sp. (assembly GCA_003525525.1). Lineage (GTDB taxonomy): Bacteria > Desulfobacterota > Desulfovibrionia > Desulfovibrionales > Desulfovibrionaceae > Solidesulfovibrio. Next base: position 3,557 of record DQED01000279.1, on the reverse strand, counting down.
CTTGCGGCATGCTCACGCCCAGGGTGTTGGCCGGGATGAACAGGTAGCCCACCGGGGCGACGCCCGTGGCGTCCTTGATGGAGCCGGCCGCCAGGCGGAAATCCTCGGCCACGCGGGCGCCGAACTGTTCCTGGGTCTCTGCGGGCTTGCCGTCCGGGCCGTTGATGCGCGCGGTCAGGTAATGGGCATAGCCGCCCTGGGGGGTGACGTTGATGAGCGCCCAATTGTAGCCCATGGAATTGACGTCCCAGAAGGGGTTCTCCGCCACCTTGCGGACCTCGCTTTCACGGATGAAGAAGCGGTTCCAGCCCTTGAGGTGGCCGCCGTAGAGGTAGAGCGAGGCGTGGTAGCCGGTTTCCTGGAGGGTGGGCTGGCTGAAGAGCACGGAGTCTTTGCGGCCGCCCTCGAACATGAGGTACAGCGCCTTTTCCGGCAGGGGCTTGCCCTCGTCGTAGAAGGCGCGCACGTCTTCGGAGGTGATGGTGCGGTAGCCGGCCTTGACCAGGGCCTGCAGGTGCTCGCGCAGCCGGGCCTTGGTCATCAGCGCCGGCACGTCGTCCCTGATGGTGAGGCCGCCCACGCCAAGGGCCACGAAGCCGTCGCGCTGGCTCCAGTTGGCCCGGTCGAAGACGGGCGGCGTGCCGCGCGTGAAAGCCGTCTGATGGACCAGGTAGGCCGCTGCGCCCAGGATGGCGTATTGGAGGATGTAGCGGAGAAGTTTTCTCATGGCGTCGCCCTGGAACCTGGGGTCAATTTGCTGCGTTTTTGCCGGACGGTTGTCCTGCACGCTGCGTTTTGGAATCAAAATGCGATGGTCTTGTGCCCCATGAAGACTTCCAGAATGTCAACACGGCCCAGACGATTTGCCACAGCAGGATGGACAGGTAGAAAAAGCAGAAAGGCACGCCGTAGAACCAGAGATTCGATCGTTTGATGAAGAGGTAGGATGTGCACATGAGCATGCTCATGAAAAACACGCCTGCGATGTACGTGACCGGCCAGATGCCATAGGCCAACGGCATGAAGACGAAGGCCCGCAGCACCACCAGCGGGGCCAGCAGCGGCAGCAAAAAGCCCAGATAGAAGGAAATGGCCATGAAGGGTTCTTTTTTCCACATGAAAAGGCACGCCCGCAGGCTCTCCCGCAGCCAGGACCGTTTCCAGCGCATCTGCTGGCTGAAGAATTTGTCGTAGGCCGAGGGGACGATGGTGTGGGTCACTGCCGTGTGTTGGTACACGGCGTAGTGGCTGCCGAGGACGTAGTTGGTGAGGCTGCGGTCGTCGCCGAAGGTGGCTGGCTGGCCGAGGTAGGTCTGGTGCTCCCAGGTGTCGAGGTAGCGCATGAGCACGTCGCGGCGGTAGGAGGCCAGGGGGCCGGACAGGCAGGTCACCGCGTCGAAGATGCTCTCGGCCGCCTTGAAGATGCGAAAGCCCACGAAGTAGCGCACGGCCTGCATGCGCGTGAGCATGTTGGTCCACTTGTTTTCCACCTCGCACCGGCCCGTGGCCGCGCCTATGCGCTGGTCCTTGAGCGGCTGCACCACCTGGAGGACGGAATCGGGCTGGAGGAAGCTGTCGGAATCCACGAACACGATGACGTCGCCCTTGGCCCGGCGCGCCCCGGCGGCCATGGCGTGGCGCTTGCCCCGGTTCTCGGGGAAGACGTGGATGACGAGCCGTTCGCCCACCTCGTCGTAGACCTTGTCGCGCACGGCCTTGAGCGCGGCCACCGAACCGTCGGTGCTGCCGTCGTCCACCACGATCACTTCCAGGAATTCCTCGGGATACTGCTGGTTGAGACAGCCGCGCACGGTACGCTCGATCCATTTCTCCTCGTTGAAGCAGGGAACGACGATGCTCACGCTCGGGGTGAAGTTCACGTCCGTCGGATAGGGCCGGTACAACGCGGCGAAGAAGAACCGCGACAGCAGGTAGAACAGGGCGCACAGGCCGTAGAGGAAGACCGGCACGTCGAACCAGAAGTAGAAGATGCTTTCCTTTTTGATGAACCACACGCCGACGAGCGTCAGCATGATGCCGAGCAGGGCCGCGGCCTCGAAGTAGCGCCAGCGCCGACGGCGCAGGCTTTCGGTGATGGTCTGCGTAAACTGGAAGGCCGCGTGGCCCGTGGCGGAATCCACGCGCACGACCGTGGCGGGCAGCTTGACGTAGGATTCGTAGCCTTCGGGCAGGGTGCCGGCGTTCAGGAAGAAACGCAGCATGGCCTTTTGCCCCACACGCAGCTTTTTGTCCGGCGAAAGCAACATGCCGCCCTGGGACAGGTTGACCACGTTGCCCGAGCAGTAGCGGTACTTGCCGTCTTCGGAATAAACGTCCGCCTTGCCCTCGGAAAAGTAACGGGTGTCGTAGATGCGGCGTGTGGCTCCCTTGGATGGGATGTCCGGCAGGAAGCGGCGGTCGGGTTTTTCCCGAGGGAAGACTTCCATGATCGTCGAGGCTCCCTGGAGGTTGCGGCCGAGGCTGGTCCGTGGGGTTGCCGCCCGCATTCGGACGCTGGTCGTTTCGTTTCACATTATGAAAAACTGATTCGCCCTCGTTGCCGTGTCGGGCAGGCAGGGGCGGCGCTTCTTCGCATGAATCGCCGTGACCTGTTGCACCAACCCGGAATCATCTTTCGGAGATCGTTTGTCTCTTCCTGATGCACGCATGGCTGGCCTGTCGCTTGGGGGCCTGGAGCCGACACGTTTTGGAAGAGGGCACGGGAGAGAAAGCAAGGGTGATGCCAGGGAGAGTGATTCTCCGAAAAAAGCGAGGAGGCAGGGAAAAAGAGAAGTCGGGCAGAGAGGCGGGGGGCGCTTGATGAAGGAGCAACGGCAGCAACCCGGGAGGCCCCGGCCGGGGTGGCGAAGCTGCAGAACAGAGCCGGGACGATCAGGGCGGGCAGGCGCACCAAAACGCCCGTCCGCCGCCAAAGGCGAAAATGCATGCGGGCGCCTCGGTAGCGTAATCCGTAGCCGGGAGATTGCGTTGCAGCGAGGGAGGGCGGGGAATGAAGCGATTGCGTGGTGGGCGGGAGAAGCCCGCGCCCGGCCGGGGGTCCCGTCCGGTCGGGCGCGGCGAGGAGGGTAACTTTATGATTCCGTTAGTCTGCCCGTTTGGTTTTGATAACCATGTCGGCCAGGCGGGAGAGGGCGTAGCAGGATGCAACCACCATGAAAACAATAAGAATCTTTTGAACGAACATAGGGATAACCTCCGCTTGCCCTATGTCCGTGCATCCTGCGTGCCAGGTTATTCCTTTTTGCGCGGCAGCGGCAGCAGCAGGTTGAGCAGCACGCCGGCCACGCCGGCGAGGCCGATGCCCTCCAGGTGCAGGCCGCCCAGGGAAAACGCCATCCGGCCCATGCCGAGCACGATGATGAGCGCCACGATGACCATGTTGCGCGGCTCCATGAGGTCCGCGCCGGCAAGCACCAGGGAGTTGAGCCCGACGACCATGATCGCGCCGAACAGCAGCAGCATGATGCCGCCCATGACCGGCGTGGGGATGCTCTGGAGCAGCGCCCCGAGCTTGCCGATAAAGGCCAGGCAAATGG
>DQED01000039.1 GCA_003525525.1 Desulfovibrio sp. | reverse complement strand
CAGGGCGGCGGCGCGCGCGAGGAGCGCGTCATAGAGCGCGGCGGCGGCGCGCCCCGTTTCCAGAACGTCGCCGCCGCCGGCCCGGCCGGCCACGAAAGCCCGGATGTCGCGCAACAGCGCCGCCAATTCCCGAGGCTCCCGGGCTTTATCCAAAGATTCTGCCAAGATTCGAGCATCTGTATTCACCGAAACACAAGATTCCCGCATCCCCCCTCTCCTCTCCCCATCCAGGGGGTCCGGGGGGNNCGGGGGGGATGATCCCCCCCGGTGGGGTGGGTTCGGGAGGGGCAACGCCCCTCCTGACTCTTCCTCTTTCTCTCCCGTCTTCCCTCCCCCTTTCCCTATTCCGCGCCGACGCCGAGGTAGTTGCGGATCTGTTGGGCCGCATAGAGGGACTGGGCCTTGGCGTCGGGCACGAGCACCGAGCCGAGCCAGCCGGCGAAGAAGGCGGCGGGCATGGAGATGAGCGCCGGGTTCTTCCAGGGAAAGATCGGCGCGGGGTTGCCGAAAACGTCCACCCAGACCGTGGGCGAAAGCAGGATCAGGCCGACGGCGGCCACGGTGCCGGTCACGATGCTGGCCGTCGCGCCGAAGGTGCTCGTGCCCTTCCAGAGGATGGAGAGGAGCAGGGCCGGGAAGTTGGCGCTGGCGGCGATGGCGAAGGCCAGGCCGACCATGAAGGCCACGTTCTGGCCCTTGAACGCCAGCCCGAGCAGGATGGCCGCCACGCCAAGGCCCACCGTGGCGCGCTTGGCCACCTTCATCTCGTCTTCCTCGGAGGATTTCCCGCCGCGCCAGACGTTGACATAGAGGTCGTGGGAGAGCGTGGTCGCGCCGGCAAGCGTGAGCCCGGCCACCACGGCGAGGATGGTGGCGAAGGCCACGGCCGCGATGAAACCCAGGAACACGGTGCCGCCCGTGACTTCGGCGAGAAGCAGGGCCGCCATGTTGCCGCCGGCGTCCACCCTGGCCACGATGTCGCGCCCGACGAGCACCATGGCGGCGAAGCCGATGATGAAGGTCAGCACGTAGAAGTAGCCGATGAGCCCGGTGGCGTAGAACACGGATTTGCGGGCGGTCTTGGCGTCGGGCACGGTGTAGAAGCGCATGAGGATGTGCGGCAGGCCGGCCGTGCCGAACATGAGCGCGATGCCGAGCGACACGGCGTCCAGGGGATTGGCGACGAGGCCGCCGGGATTGAGCACCTTTTCGCCGTAGGTCGCGGCGGCGGCGTTGAAAAGCCCGATCACGTCGAAGCCGAACTTGGAAAGGGCCATCAGCACCATGACCGTGGCGCCGGCCAGGAGCAGCACGGCCTTGATGATCTGCACCCAGGTGGTGGCCAGCATGCCGCCGAAGAGCACGTAGGCGATCATGACCGCGCCCACGGCGATGATCGCCGTCTCGTAGGGCAGGCCGAACATCATTTTGACAAGCGAGCCCGAGCCCACCATCTGGGCGATGAGGTAGAAGCAGACCGTGAGCAGCGAACCGATGGAAGCGGCGATGCGGATGGGCTTTTGCGAGAGCCGGTAGGCGACCACGTCGGCGAAGGTGTACTTGCCGAGGTTGCGCAGGGGCTCGGCGACGAGGAACATGATGATGGGCCAGCCGACGAGAAAGCCGATGGAGTAGATGAGGCCGTCGTAGCCCTTGAGCGACACAAGACCGGCGATGCCCAGAAACGAGGCGGCGGACATGTAGTCCCCGGCCAGGGCCAGGCCGTTCTGCCAGCCCGTGACCGAGCGGCCGGCGGCGTAGAACTGCGAGGCTCCCCGGCTCTTTTTCGCGGCGTAATAGGTGATGGCCAGCGTGCCGAGGATAAAGAAAATGAAAAAGATCACTGACGTGGCATTGGGCTGCCCGATGGTGGTGGTGAAGTCGTTCATCCCCGCTCCTCCCGCATGGCGTGTTTGAGGTTGTTGACGGCGGCGTCGTAGTCGTCGTTGGCCCAGCGCACGTAGACGCCCGTGGCCAGCCACGAGACGACGATGACGCCAAGCCCCACGGGAATGCCGACGGTCATGTGCTCGCCGATGCGCGTGGCGAAAAGCTCCGGCCGGAAGGCCAGGATGGCGATGAAGCCGTAGTAGACCGCGAGCATGAAGGCGGTCAGGGTCAGGGAGACGCCCCAGCGCTTGCGCACGAGTTGCGTGAACTCCCTTGAGCGTGTCGGATCGGCCGTCGTCGTGGTCATGGGTCGCTCCTTGCTGCCGGCTTGCGGCCGGGCCGTGGTTGCCCGGCCGGTTGGGCGGCTGCGGCCGGGATGCGACCCGTATAGGGCGGCCCGCGAGGGAAACGCCCGCGATTTTCGGCAAACGGCGCGACCCTTCCCATGGATGGGGAACGGCGCGAACGGGGCACCCCTGCCGCTTACCCGGTCAGGAGCGCCGTTCGCCGCGACGGGCGGTCAAGGCGGGGGGAACTGTTCGATCAGAACGGCAATTCGAGTTGGCGGGGACGGCGCTTTTCGGCGATCAGGCGCTTGAGCTTTTTGGGCGAGACGCCCACGCGGTAGGCCCAGACGGGACAGACGTCGTGCTCGGTGCAACGGCGCACGGCGTCGCGGTCGCCGACCGTGCAGCGCAGGCAGAACCGCCGCACCACCCGCACCACGCGTACGCCGAAACCCTCGGGGATTTCCTTCATGCGCAGGGGATGAAACGGACAGCCCTTGTCGGCGCAGGCGGCCACGAGGCTGCGCTGCCCGCCCATGCAGGCGACCAGACAGTAGCGGCGCACGGCCTCCAGGGGCGAAAGGGTTTTGCAGGCGTCGCCTTTCGGCATGGGTCCTCGCGGGCTTCGCGGCGCAGGCCGCATCGGGTTGCCCCATCCATAGACCGCACTGTGGCCGCTGGCAACCGCCTGGAGGGGATTTCCCCGACCGGAAAGGCGCATACGCCGGTCGCACGGCGCGCCAAAACGAGATATCACGATTTCCCGGCAATCGTGTTCTCTATTGCAACGTTATTTTCCGGGCCTCACCCATTTCCCATCACACATGCATGCAAACACGGATTCGGCAAATATAGTGTCAGTAATGCAACGTCTTTACAGCAAAAGCATTACAGCCTACACAATTGCCAAACAGCGAACGCCGCGAACAACACGCCGTCGCCGCGCATTGCGCCGCGACTGCAGCAAGCCCGCCTCCCTTGTCTCCGGTCGAAAACGGCAACGCGATCAACAGGGACGTGCGAGGCGCGGGAAACATGACGCACCCTCCTGCACCACCACGATGCCCGACGCCGCTTGGCCTTCGCGCGGCGCTCATGGGGCTTGTCCTTCTGGCCGTGCTGCCGGCCCTGGCCCTGGCGCTCCACCACGGCCTCGAACAGGGCGCCAAAGCCCGCGCCGAAGCCGGCATTGCCGTGAACAACCGGGCGCAGGCCCTGGCCGCCGGCGAGGAAGGACGCCTGGCCGCGGCCATGCGCCTGGTCGAGAGCCTGGCCGCGGCCACCGTGGTGCGCGTCGTCGATCCCAAGGGCTGCATCCTGCTTTTTTCCGAACTCCTGCGCCAATCCGGCCCGGGCATGGCCAACATCCTGGCGGTCTCCGCCGGCGGCGAACGCATCGCCGAAGCCCGCGACGCGGCCGGCGACGGCTTTCCGCCCGGCCGCACGCCCATCCAGACCGTCTCCTTTGCCGACCGGGACTGGTTCAAGCAGGCCGTCGCCACGAAAACCTGCCATGCCGGCCCATTCGTCACGAGCCAGGGCGGCCGTCCCCTGGCCGTGGCCGCCTGCCCGTCCCTGGGCTGGGACGGCGAGGTCAAGGCCGTGGTCGCGGCGGTCCTGACCCTGGACGCCCTGGCCGAAGCCGTAACCGCCGCCCCGCCGCCCCCGGGCGGCATCGTGGGCGTGCTCGCCCCGTCGGGAATCCTTTTGGCGACGTTCCCGGAAAAGCTGCCCGCCGTGGGCCGGCAACTTGCCGCCTCGCCCCTGGTCCGGGCCATGGCCGACAAGGCTTTCGGGGGCATGGAAACCGCCGGCCTCGACGGCGAAGGCAAGCTCGTCGGCTGGGCGCGCATCGTGCCGCAACGCCCCGGCTCCCCCGTCGTGTTCGTGGAGCGCCCCCTTGCCGAGGCCTACGCCGCCTCGCGAACGCTTCTTTGGGATCACCTCGCCTGGCTGGCCGTGGTCGGCATCGTCGGCCTCGGCGCGGCCAGATTCTTTGGCGCACGGCTCCTGGTGCGGCCCATCGTCGCCCTGGTCGAGGGGGCCGAAGCCATCGGCCGGGGCGACTTCGCCACGCGCACGGCCGGCGCGCCGCGCATCCGCGAACTGCACCGCCTGGGCAGGGCGTTTGACGCCATGGCCGGGGAACTCGAGGAACGCGGCCGCGTGCTGGCCGAAAAGACCGCCGCCCTGGAAAATTCCAACAAGGACCTGGAGCAGTTCGCCTACGTCGCCTCCCACGACCTCCAGGAGCCGCTGCGCAAGATCACGAGCTTCGCCGACCTGCTCGGCAAACGCTGCGCCGGCCAGCTCGACGAGACCGGCGAGCGCTACATGGCCTATATGGTGGACGGAGCCCGGCGCATGAGCCAGCTCATCAACCACCTGCTCACCTATTCGCGCCTGGGCACGAGCCGCGCGGCCTTTGCCGAGACGGAACTGGGGCAGGCCCTGGACGTGGCCCTGGACAACCTGGAACTGCCCCTGGCCGAGGCCGGGGCGAGCGTGACGCGCGACGCCCTGCCGGCCGTGGTCGCCGACGCCACGCAGCTTGCCCAGCTCTTCCAGAACCTCGTCGGCAACGCCGTCAAATACCGGGGCGACGCCCCGCCGGCCGTCCACGTCGCGGCACGACGCGAAGACGACGCCTGGGTCGTCTCCGTGGCCGACAACGGCATGGGCATCGCGCCCCGCCATTTCGACCGGGTCTTTCGCATGTTCCAGCGCCTGACCACGGCCAAGGAGCATGCCGGAGCCGGCATCGGCCTGGCCTTTTGCAAACGCATCGTCGAACGCCACGGCGGCCGCATCTGGGTGGAGTCCGTCGAAGGCGAAGGCTCCACGTTCTTCTTCACCCTGCCGGACCGGGAGGCCGGCGCGCCATGAACGCCATGCCCGTGCGCATCCTGCTCATGGAGGACGATCCCGGCGACGTGGAGCTGATCCTCGAAGCCCTGCGCGGCTCCCGCGTCGCCTTGTCCGTGGAGCGCGTGGGCGACGGCGAGGAAGGCATGCGCTACCTGCGCCGCCAGGGGGAACACGCCGCCGCGATCCGGCCGGACCTCATCCTGCTCGACCTCAACATGCCGCGCATGGACGGCCGCGAAGTGCTGCTCGAAGTCAAACGCGACGCCGGGCTGCGCTCCATTCCGGTGCTCGTGCTGACCACCTCAGACGCCGAAACGGACATTGCGGCGAGCTACGGCCTCGGCGCCAACTGCTACCTGCAAAAGCCCCTCGGCATGGACGCATTTTCCCGCGTCCTCAAGGGCGTGGAGGATTTCTGGCTGTCCCTGGCCAAGCTGCCGCCGCGCGGCGTCGTTTGGGAGGGCCGGCCATGACGATGACGCTTCGCATCACGCTGATCGAGGACGACTACGGCGACGCGGAACTGGTTCGGGCCTACCTGGAGGACGGCGCGGACGCCGCCTTCGATCTGCGCCACGCGCCCCTGCTCGCCGACGGCGTCGAAGCTCTGGCCGAGGACGGCGCGGACGTGGTGCTGCTNNTGCTCGACCTCAACCTGCCGGACTCCACGGGACTGACCACCTTCACCTCGGTGCGGGCCGCCTTCCCGGACCTGCCCATCATCGTGCTCTCCGGCCTGGACGACCGGGAAATCTCCACCATGGCCGTGCGCGAGGGCGCGCAGGACTTCCTCGTCAAGGGCGGCTTCGACGGCCAGGCCCTTTTTCGCGCCATCCTCCACGCCATCGAGCGTCACCAGCTCTACAAGCAGCTCATGGGCGCGGCCCTTTCCGACGAACTGACCGGTCTGTTCAACCGCCGGGGCTTTCTGACCCTTGCCGGGCAGCTGTTCAAGTCCGCGCGGCGGCTGGCCCGGGGCGCATTCCTGCTCTACGTGGACGTCGACGGCATGAAGATCGTCAACGACAACCTGGGCCACCGCGAGGGCGACCGCATGCTCGGGGACATGGCCGGACTGTTGCGCGAGACCTTCCGGGAATCCGACGTGCTGGCGCGCCTGGGGGGCGACGAATTCGCCGTGTTCGGCATCGAGGAGACGCCCCGCGAAGCCGTGGAGCCCAAGGAGCGCCTGCTCGCCTGCATGGCGTCCTTCAACGCCGCGGGCAAGCGGCCCTACGTGCTCTCGGCGAGCATCGGCCTGTCCTGTCTGGATATCGACTGCGCGGGAAGCCTCGCGGAACTGCTCAGCTGCGCCGACGCGCGCATGTACGAGGAAAAACGCACGCGCTCGCGCCGCGTGGCACCGCGCCCGCCCGCGCCGG
>DQED01000447.1:447-6185 GCA_003525525.1 Desulfovibrio sp. | reverse complement strand
CCGGATCTGGCCGGGGTAGGTCAGGTTGTCCTCGATGCGCTTGGCGATGTCCTTGCAGAGCAGGAACGTCTTGTCGTCGTCCACGTTCTCGGAATCGACGACCACGCGGATCTCGCGGCCGGCCTGGATGGCGTAGGCCTTGGACACGCCGTTGAAGTCCATGGCCAGGTTCTCGAGTTCCTCCAGGCGCTTGACGTAGCTTTCGAGCAGCTCCTTGCGCGCGCCCGGACGCGCGCCGGAGAGGCTGTCCGCGGCCTGGACCAGGGTCGCCAGCACGGACTTGGGCGGCACGTCCTCGTGGTGGGCCTGGATGGCGTGCAGGATGTCGGCGGGTTCGCCGAACTTCTTGGCCAGATCCGCGCCGATCATGGCGTGGGGGCCTTCGATCTCGTGGTCCACGGCCTTGCCGATGTCGTGGAGCAGGCCGGCGCGCTTGGCGCGCTTGACGTCGAGGCCGAGCTCGGCGGCCATGATGCCGGCGAGGGTGGCGACCTCGAGGGAGTGCTGGAGCACGTTTTGCGAATAGCTGGTGCGGTACTGGAGCTGGCCGAGAAGGCGCACGAGCTCGGGGTGGATGCCGTGGACGCCGCTGTCGAAGGTGGCCTGCTCGCCGATCTCGCGAATCTTGATGTCGAGCTCCTGCTCGCACTTTTTCACGATGTCCTCGATGCGCGCGGGATGGATGCGGCCGTCGGTGATGAGGCGTTCGAGGGCCATCTTGGCGATCTGGCGCTTGAGCGGCGAAAACGCCGAAAGGATGACGGTCTCGGGGGTGTCGTCGATGATGAGGTCCACGCCCGTGGCGGCTTCCAGGGCGCGGATGTTGCGGCCCTCGCGGCCGATGATGCGGCCCTTCATTTCCTCGGAGGGCAGGGTCACGGCGGTGACGGTCTGCTCGGCCACGAAATCGCCGGCATAGCGCTGGATGGCCAGGGCGAGAATCTTCTTGCCGCTCTTGTCCGCGGTTTCCTTGGCCTCCATCTCGATCTGGCGGATCATGCGCGCGGCGTCATGGCGCGTCTTGGACTCGATCTCGGCCATGAGGCGCTTTTTCGCCTCTTCCATGGTCAGGCCGGAAATCTCCTGCAGGCGCTTGTCGTGTTCCTCGGCCAGGCGGGAAAGCTCTTCGCCTTTCTCGTCGAGCTCGCGCTCCTTGCCGGTGAGGCGTTTTTCCACGGCGAGCAGCTCGGTTTCCTTCTGGACGATCTGTTCCTGCTTTTCCTCCAGGCGCTCGCGGCGGCGCAGCACCTGTTCCTCTTTTTCCTCGACGGAGGCGATCTTGTCGCGGAACTCCTTTTCCAGGTCCTGCTTCTGACGGAAAAGCTCGTCCTGGGCGGCGAGCACGACTTCCTTCTTGTGCGCGGAAGCCTCCTTGCGCGCCTCGTCGAGGATGCGGTCGGCGAGCGTTTTGGCCTCGTTGAGCGTTTTTTGCGAAATCCACTTGTCGAGGTAGTAGCCGGCGGGGAGGCCGATGCCCACGCCGAAAATGCCCATGAATATGGTCGAGAATTCCATACGTTCTCCCGAAGCGGGGGAGAGGAAAGGGCACGCATGAAAAGAGCCGGATTCCGCGGGGAATCCTGAGAGCGGGCCTTTTGAGGCCGCACGGGGAATGGCGCGCTTCCAGGTACCGCGTCGGCCGGCCGCCGCAAAGGCCGGGGTGCGGGGTCTCCTGGTTTATATAAAAGCCCCGGAGCGCCGTGTCGTTAATTCTTTTGAACCTTGGCAACCAAGGTGGACGCCCCTGTTTGACCTTCAGGCCACCCGGACGAAGCCGGGCACGCTCACCGGCCACGCGTCGCGGCATCCTATTTTTGAGTATCGGCTCAAAAATAAATTAACGATCACGCACACCCCAGGGAACTTTTCCCTGTACCGCCGCCGTCCGGCGACGTTCAATCTATCTTTGTCAGCAGCTTTGAAACCCGGGATTCCAGATCGCCGAGCTGCCGGTGCGACATGAGCACATCGTCGGCCAGACCCAATGCGACAAAGGCCAGCAATTTCTCCTTGCCGAGAGCTTTCCCGCCCGCCTTCAACATGTTGTATCGTTGTTCCACCAATTCCCTGGCGGAATCGACGCGCTCCTGCGGCGCGTCCGTCTTAAACGACAAATCTAAGCCCAAAATGGACAAATTGTAGCTGGGCATCGGCGTACCGGGAAGACCCACCCGACCGGCCTGCCGGCCTGGCGCTTACGAATCGAGTTCCGTCTGGAGCTTTTCCAGAAGGCTGTCGATCCTTTGTGCCACGGCTTTTTTCTCTTCGGCAAGCCGCGACGCCTCGGCTCGAAGTGCGGCGTTCTCCTCTTCCAGGGCCTTTTTACGGGCCAGAAGCTTCTCCACCCGATCTTCAAGCGTATCGAAAATGTCCATGTCCCTTCCTACAACGCAATGCCCCGAAAAGCAAGCAGCGGCCTCAATTGCGCGGCTTCGTCACCTGCCTGCCGCGCGCCAGGGCCAGCGCGCCCTCCGGCACATCGGAGGTAATCACGGAACCGGCCCCGACAAGGGCGCGCGCACCGATGGTCACCGGCGCGACCAGGGCGCTGTTGGAACCGATGAACGCCCCCTCCCCGATGACCGTCTTGTGCTTGTGCGTTCCGTCGTAGTTGCAGGTAATGGTGCCGGCCCCGATGTTGCTGCCCGCGCCCACCTCGGCGTCGCCGAGGTAGGTCAGGTGGCTGGCCTTGGCCCCCTTGCCCAGGGTGGCCTTTTTCATTTCCACGAAATTGCCGACGCGCGCGTCCTCTTCGAGCACCGCTCCCGGCCGCAGCCGGGCGTAGGGACCGACCTGCGCGCCGCGCGCCACCCGGGCGTTTTCCAGGTGACAAAACGATTGCACGGTGACATTTGCGCCGATTGCGGCGTCGATAAGGACATTGTGTGACCGCAGGATCGCGCCCGCGTCCACGGTCGTCGCGCCGTAGAGTTCGAGCGGCCCGCACAGCTCCGCCCCGGGTGCGACGGTCACGCGCGGCCCGACGCGCACGCTGTCCGCCGCGCGCACGATGACGCCCGCGTCAAGCAGCCCGGCCACGACGCGCCGACGCAGGCTCTCCTCGGCCGCGACCAGTTCCGCCGGGCTGTTGATGCCGAGGTAGGCCGGATCGTCGCCCCGGTTGACGGCCAGCACCTTGCCGCCGGCGGCCTGGGCCAGGCCCACGAGGTCGGTGATGTAGTATTCGCCGCTCGTGTTGTCGTTGCCGAGCCGTGAAAGCAGCGGCGCGACCGCGGCAAGGCGCAGCAGGTACACGCCGGCGTTGATCTCGCCGCTGGCCGGTCCGTCGCGGGAGGCGTCGTAGTCCTTGGCCTCGACGATGCGCACGGCCCCGCCCCGGCGCACGACCCTGCCGTAGGCCCCGGGATCGGGCAGCTCGATGGAGACGAAGGCCACGTCGCTCGCGGCGCCAAGGGCGACGTCCAGGAAGGCGGCAAGATTCTCCGGCGTGACGAGGGGCGCGTCGCCGTTGACCACGAGCACGTATTCGCGGCCTTCCTGCGCAAGGCGCGGCATGGCGGCCATGAGCGCGTGTCCGGTGCCGCGCTGTTCGGCCTGGAGCACGAAGCGATCGGCCAGGTCCGGAAACGCGGCCGCGACCATGTCCGCCCGGTGGCCGACCACGGTCAGCACGCGCGCGCCGCAAAGCGCGGCCAGGGCCTGCTGGCCATACCAGAGCATGGGCTCGCCGAGCAGGGTCTTGAGCACCTTGGGCGCGTCGCTCTTCATGCGCGTGCCCTTGCCCGCGGCCAGGATCAATGCGCCGATACGCTCGTACATGTCATTCTCCGAATGCTGTTGAACTCCACGGAAAAGGAGGGGAACCGCCTAGGCATGCCGGGGGAGACGCACTGCGCCCAGGCCCGAAGCGGAAAGTTCGTACACCTTGATGCGGGTGACGGCGCGTTCCAGGGCGGTTCTGGCCCGGAAGTAGTCGATATCTTCCTTGTGCACGGCCAAAATCCTGGCCAGGGCGCGTTCGCGGGCCTTTCGGGCGCGGTCCACGTCGATCTCTTCGGGAAGCTCGGCCACTTCGGCCAGGATGAGCACCTTGTCGCGGGTCACGTCGGCGAAGCCGCCGCTGACGAAAACCGTGCCGTTTTGCGTCGCGCCGCGGTAGTGCAGGGATCCGATGCGCAGGGCGCTCAGAAACGGAACATGCAGAGGCAGGGCCGTGAATTCGCCGGCAACCCCGGGCGCCGTCACCGCTGCGGCGTCGCAACGGAGCACGACCTTGTCCGGCGTCACGATCTCAAGGCTCAGCGTCAGGGACATAAAAAGCACCTTCTGGCGGATTCATTTCCGCTACGCTACCAGGAAAAGAACGCGGACAAAAGACGGCGCAGCCACGAAAAAAACGGGCGGATCCGAGGATCCGCCCGTAGTCGTCGTGTCTATCGCCCGATACGGCTAGTGGGCGGTGGAGGCGATCGTGCCGGCGGTTTCCCGCACTTTCATGCGGTACAACGCGCGCTGCATGGCGGCCTGCGCCCTGGCGAAGTCGACTTTCTCCTTCTCGCGTTCCAGGCGCTGCTTGGCGCGGTCCTGGGCGCGGCGGGCGCGTTCCACGTCGATGTCCTCGGGACGTTCGGCCACTTCGGCCAGGATCGTCACCTTGTTGCCGGACACTTCCGCGAACCCGCCGGAGACGAAGACATAGTTCGCCTTGCCGCCGACCTTGTACATCAGACTGCCGATGCCAAGGGCGGACAGAAACGGGATGTGGTTGGCCATGACGCCGAATTCGCCAAGCAGACCCGGCGCGCCCACGTACTCCACGTCCTGGGACAAGACGAGCTTGTCCGGAGTGACGATTTCAAGGAGAAGTTGGGCCATGGCGTTTATCCTTTGCTGGCTTTTTCAACGGCCTCGTTGATGTCGCCAACCATGTAGAAGGCACCCTCGGGGATATCATCGTGCTTGCCTTCGATGATTTCCTTGAAGCCCTTGATGGTGTCCTCGAGCTTCACGTAGCGGCCTTCCTTGCCGGTGAACTGCGCGGCGACGAAGAAGGGCTGCGACAGGAAGCGCTGGATCTTGCGGGCCCGGGAAACGGTGAGCTTGTCCTCGTCGGAGAGCTCGTCCATGCCCAGAATCGCGATGATGTCCTGGAGATCCTTGTACTTCTGCAGGATCTGCTGGACTTCGCGGGCCGTGGCGTAGTGGTCGGCGCCAAGGACCAGCGGGTCGAGGATGCGCGACGTGGAGTCGAGCGGGTCCACCGCGGGGTAGATGCCGAGCTCGGCGATCTGACGCGAAAGGACGAGCGTGCCGTCGAGGTGCGAGAACGTCGTGGCCGGCGCGGGGTCGGTCAAGTCGTCGGCGGGCACGTAAACGGCCTGCACGGAGGTGATGGAGCCCTTCTTGGTGGAGGTGATGCGTTCCTGCAGGGCGCCGAGGTCGGTGCCGAGCGTCGGCTGGTAGCCGACCGCGGAAGGCATGCGGCCGAGAAGCGCGGACACCTCGGAACCGGCCTGGGTGAACCGGAAGATGTTGTCAATAAACAGGAGCACGTCCTGGCCTTCCTCGTCGCGGAAGTATTCCGCGCAGGTCAGGCCGGTCAGGGCGACGCGGGCACGGGCTCCGGGGGGCTCGTTCATCTGGCCGTAAACAAGGCAGGCCTTGCCCAGGATGTCGGCTTCCTTGAACTCGTTGTAGAGGTCGTTGCCCTCACGGGTGCGCTCGCCGACGCCCGCGAAGACCGAGAGGCCGCCGTGGTGCTTGGCGATGTTGTTGAT
>DQED01000447.1:247-375 GCA_003525525.1 Desulfovibrio sp. | reverse complement strand
ACCTTGATGCCGGTTTCCAGCAGCTGGATGCTGGTGGACTGATCGACGAAGGCCGGAGCGGCGCGGTGGATGGGCAGGAAGGTCTTGGAATCGACCGGGCCCATTTCGTCCACCGGGCGGCCGACGAC
>DQED01000447.1:0-151 GCA_003525525.1 Desulfovibrio sp. | reverse complement strand
ACGACGTTGTCGCCGAGGTGCTGGGCCACTTCGACCACGAGGTCGGTGGCGAATTCGTTGTTAACGTTCTTGATGTCGAGGGCGTTCAAGATATTCGGCAGTTTGCCCTCGGGAAATTCGACGTCGATAACGGCGCCGATGACCTGCACGA
>DQED01000037.1 GCA_003525525.1 Desulfovibrio sp. | reverse complement strand
TGCGCGGCATAGCGCGCGATCCAGGTCGCCAGGAGTGCAAGCACGCAGGTTTCGCGGGCCAGATCGCTCGCCAAAGGCGAAAGGATGCGGCGGTGGGCGGCGGCGACCATGGCCGCAAGCCCCGGATCCTCGATGACGCCCTGGTGGAAAGAGGGCAGGGCCGCGCCTTCGGGCAGGACCCGGGCCAGGGCCTCGGGCGGCAGATAGAGCATGCGGTAGCGCCAGCCCTCGGGCAGGGCCGGTTCGCCGTCGTGGGGCACGCCCGGCTGGACGAGGTTGACGCTGCCGGCCGGGGCCACGAGGTTGCTTCCACGGTAGCGGAAGGCCAGGGCGCCGGATTCGATGACGCCGAGGGCATAGCCGTCGTGGGCGTGACGGGCAAAACGCTGGCGGCGGTAGCTGGCCCGCACGGCCAGCGCGCCCGGGCCCAGGAAGGACAGGGGCTTGGCGAGGACTTCTTCGCTTGTCGGGGAGGCGGGGGAAGCGGCGGACGGGTGTTGCATACGCGACCGCCGCCGCGCCCGGGGCGCGGCGGCGGAGCAAGGCGCCTATTGGGATACGGCGTTGCGGCGGTACTGGATGTAGGCGTCCTTCATGGCGCTGTAGGGATCGACCGCCGGCTTGGTGAGGCTGTCGTAGGTCTCGAGGGTCTCGGGCAGGTTGTTGAATACGTCGCCGGCCTTGACGACGTAGGACAGGTACCAGGGGTTGTCCTCGCCGTGGATGGCCCAGGGACCGAAGATCCAGAACAGCGGGTTGGCCACGGCGTCGCCGGCCAGGCCCACGGAGTCGCGCGCGGAAGAGGGGCCAAGGAACGGCCAGACGATGTAGAAGCCGTCGCCGAGGCCCCAGAACCCGAGCGTCTGGCCGAAATCCTCGTTGCCGGGCTGCAGGTTCGGGTCGGCCTTGGCGACGTCCATGAGTCCGCCGACGCCGAGCGTGGTGTTGATCATGAAGCGCCCGAACTCCTTGGAGGCCTTGGTGAAATTGAGCTGAAGCAGGGCGTTCACGAAGCGGATGGGGAAGATGAAATTCTGGTAGGCGTTGCTGAGCCCTTTGCGGACCATGGGCGGGACGATGAAGGCGTACCCTTTGGCGAAGGGGCGCATGAGTCCGCTGTAGAACAGGTGGTTGAAGCCGAACCAGAACTTGTTCCAGCGGTAGAACGGATCGGCGACGGGCGCGGGCGCGGTCTCGGCGTAATCTTCGTCTACCTGAGCCGGAGTGGCCGCTGTCGCGGATGCGGCAGGGGCGGCAACGGCCGGTTTGGGGCTTTCCTGGTTGATCGGCGTTCCGGCCGCCTGGCAGACGGGAGCGGCCAGGAGCAGGGCGGCGAGCAGGACAAGGAAGGTGTTGCGCGGCAAGGAGGTTGGCATGGCGTGTTCCCTGGCAAGGCAGTCCGTAGCGTTTCCGGTTTTTCGGGCAAAGGCCGTCGCGTCGTTGCCTGGTCCGCGCGGCCTTGGCGCGGTCAGGATTTTTTCGCGGCGATCTTCGCGATCAGCGCATCCGGCGTTTCGTTGACCAGTATCTGGCCGAACTGGGTGCGGTAATTCTGCACGAGGCTTACGCCCTCGATGACCACATCGTAGACCTTCCAGCCGCTGTGATCGGACAGGCGGTAGGAGATGGGGATCTCCTTGCCCTTGCCGACGACCCTGGTGTCCACTTCGGCCTTGCCGGTTCCCAGATCCTGTTCCTTGAGATACTGCACCTTTTCATCGGTGTAGCTTTCGATTTTGTCAAGGTACGTATTTTGAAGAAGCTGCCCGAACGCGGTCACGAAACGCTGCTGCTGCTCAGGGGAAAACCTGTTCCACTGCGCGCCGAGCGCACGGCGGGAAAGCTCCTTCATGTCGAAGACGGCGTCGATGGCCGTGATGAGCTTGGCCCGCATGGCCGGGCGGGTATCGGGATTCTTGTAGGCCGGATCGGCGAGCAGGGCGATGATTGTGTCGATGGAGGCGCTCAGGGCTTCGGTCGGCGCGCCGGCCAGCGCAGGCGCGGCCAGGGCGGCGACGATCGCGAGGGCCAAAACCAAACGGCTTGCGAAACGATGCATAAGGATATCCACGCGTTCAAGTGACGGGGTTGCTGGGGGCGGATGTTATTTCACGCCACCGAAAACATACTTGCCGATGAGGTCGCCAAGGTCCACGGAAGGCTCGGTCTCGACGATCAGCCCCCCCGGGCCGAGCACGTCGTCCGAACCGCCGGGGGAAATCTTGACGAACTTGTCGCCGATCAGGCCGCTGGTCTTGATGGAGGCGATGGAATCGTCGGTGAGGCGTACGCCCTTGTCGATTTCGAGGGTGACGAGCGCCATGTTGGCCTTGGTGTCGAGGTTGATTCCCGCCACCCGGCCGATGCGCACGCCGGCCATTTCCACGTACGCGCCGCTTTTAAGCCCCGTCACGTCCTTGAACCGGGCCGTCACCGGATAGCGGTCGCCGCCGAGCACATCGAGCTTGCCGAGCTTGACGGTCAGGTAGGCCACGCACATAAGCCCCGCCAGGACGAAGATCCCGACCGTCGTTTCCATGGAGTATTTTTTCATGCCATTGGCCTTTTACGGATATCCCGCCGAAGTTGCAACACGGCCCGCCTTGCGCCCTCACAGGAGAAACGAGGTCAGGACGTAGTCCGCCACCAGGATGGCGACGCAGGAGAAGACCACCGCCGCCGTGGTGGCGAGGCTGACGCCCTTGGCTCCGAACCCGTCCCGCCGGGCATGGGTGAAATAGCCCTCGTAGCAGCTGATGGCCGCCACGAGCAGGGCGAAGAGCAGCGACTTGACGAAGCCGCCGGTCACGTCGCCCATCTCCACCGCCGCGTCGATGCGGTCGAAATAGACGCCGGGGTTGATGCCCAAAAGCGCCACGCCCGTGAGGTAGCCGCCGCAGATGCCCACCACGTCGAAAATGGCGGTCAAAAGCGGAAAGCAGATCAGCGAGGCGGCAAGCTTCGGCGCGATGAGAAAGCGCATGGGGTTGATGCCCATGGTCCATAGGGCGTCGATCTGCTCCGAGATGCGCATGATGCCTATTTCCGCGGCCATGGACGAGCCCGCGCGGCCCGTGATCATGATGGCCGTGAGCACCGGCCCGAGCTCCCGGATGATGGACAGGGCCACGGCCGCGCCAAGGAGCCCCTCCGAACCGAACTTGACCAGGGTGTAATAGCCCTGCAAGCCGAGCACCATGCCCGTGAAAAGCCCGATGAGCACGATGACGAAGATGGACTTGACCCCGATGAAGTAGACCTGCTGCACGATCTTGCGCAAGGGCGGCGCGGGCACGACGATGCGCCAGAGCCCCTGGACCAGGAAGATGCAGAAGCCCCCGAGTTCGGCGATGACGGTCAGCGCCGTCCTGCCGACAAAAGCTGCCGGGGAAAGAAGGAATGTGATGGCGTCGGTCATGGTATGTCGGCTCTGTGCGCCCCTTGCGTGGGCCGGCCGCGCTTCGGATTACACCGCTTTCAGGCAAATGAAAAGCGTTCCCGGCGCGTTCGGCATCCTTGACGGGAACAACCGAATGTTTTAACCATTTGGTTAAACGAAAAGGTTGAACCCTATGGTCATAGCCAACACCCCGGACACGGTCCGGGAACGCATCCTCGAAGCGGCGGCCGAGGAATTCGGCCGGGCAGGCTTTTCCGGTGCCAAGGTGGACGCCATCGCCAGGCGCGCCGGCGTCAACAAGGCCGGCCTCTACTACCACGTGGGCAACAAGGAAAAGCTCTACGAGGCCGTCATGCTCCACCTGTTCGGCCAGGTGGCCGGCGCGCTGGAACAGGCGGCCGGGGCGTCGGGTTCGGGCGGCACCCCGGGCGAGGCTTTCACCGCCCTGGCCGCGGCCCTGGCCGGGCTTTTCACCAAGCTGCCCATGCTGCCGCGCATCATGGCCCTGGAGATGGCCTCGGGCGGGGCCAACATGCCGGCGGCGGCCATGGCGGAATTTCGCCGCATCTTCGGCGTCACGCGCAGCATCCTGGAAAAGGGCGCGACGCAAGGGGCGCTTGTCCCGGCCGAACCCGTGCTCGTGCATCTGACGCTCGTCGGGACCATGGTCGTCTACAGCCTGTCCGAGCCGTTGCGGGCGCGTTTCGCCGCCGCGTCGCAGAACCTCGGGCTGCGGCTCGATCTGCCCCTGGCCGATGCCGCAGCCTTCGTCGGCGGATTGCTCGGCAGGGGACTGGCCGCCACGGAACAGGCCGATGCGCCGCAGGAGGCAGGCCATGCGAACGACTGAGAGGTTCGTTGTTTCCGCCGTATTTCTCGTCCTGCTCCTGCTCTCCGGCTGCGAGTCCAAGGTTTCGTCGGCCTATCAGGGCTATATCGAAGGGGAATTCGTGTACGTGGCCGGCAAGATCGCCGGCCGGCTGGACGTCCTCGAAGTGGCCCGGGGCGACGTGGTGGCCGCCGGGCAGACGCTCTACGCGCTGGAGCATGCCTACGAGACTGCGGGCGTCGCCATGGCCGAGGCCGACCTGCGCCAGGCCGAGGACACGCTGCACGACAAGCAAAAGGGGTTGCGGCCGGAGGAGATCGCCCAGATCGAGGCCGACCTGCGCCGGGCAGATGCCTCCCGTGCGCTTTCCTCCCTGGAATACGACCGCCGCATCAAGTTGTACGGCGATGCCGTCATCGCCAAGGAGGAACTCGACACTTCGCGCACGACCCATGCCCGGGACAAGCAGCAGGTGCGGGAACTGGAAGCCAAGCTGGCCACGGGCAAGTTGCCGAGCCGCGTGGACCAGATCCTCGCCGCCAAGGCCGCCGTGGAGGCCGCCAGGGCCGCCCTGGACCAGGCGCGCTGGAACCTCGGCCAGATGACGCAGGCCGCCGGCGTCTCCGGTCTCGTCTACGACGTGCTGCACTACGCGGGCGAATGGGTGGCGGCGGGAAGCCCCGTGGTGACGCTCTTGCCGCCGGCGAACGTCAAGGTGCGCTTTTTCGTGCCCGAGGCCGTGGCCGGCTCCCTCGCCCTGGGGCAGCGCCTGCGCGTGGCCTTCGACGGCGGCGCGCCCGTTGCGGCCACCGTCTCCTACATCGCGCCCTCGGTGGAATACACGCCGCCGGTCATCTACAGCCAGGGCTTTCGCGAAAAACTCGTCATCATGGTCGAGGGTCGGTTTGCCCCGGACGTGGCGGCGCGGATGCATCCCGGGCAGCCCGTGGACGTGACGCCGGAAGCGGGCGGCGGCGGGTCATGAGCGCGGACGCGGCGGTCCCGGTCATCGACGTCGCGGGGCTCACCAAGATCTTCGGCAAAAAGACCGTGGTGGACCACATCGACATGCGTGTCGGGCGCGGGGAAATCTACGGCTTCCTCGGCCCCAACGGC
>DQED01000021.1:500-5338 GCA_003525525.1 Desulfovibrio sp. | reverse complement strand
CTGCCGGCGGCGCTGGCCGCGGCGGCCGTGCTGACGGCCGAGAGCCGGCGTAAAGCGGAACACGACGTCCTGTTGCAGGCCTTCGAGGTTCTCGCTTCCGGCCACGGGCGCATTCCTGAGGCGATGCCCGCCGCCCTGGCCCCGCCCCTTGCCGCCCTGGCCGAAACCACCCGCACCACGCAGGGGTTCCTCACCGGCATCACGGGCGGGCTGCCCATCCCCTACCTGCTGGTCGACCCCAAGGAGCGCACGCTTTTCACCAACGAAGCGACCATGCGCATGCTCGAGATAGACGCGCCGCCCGCAAGCCAGATCGGCCGCACCCTGGCCGAGGTCTTCTACAACGATTCCAGCCGGGAAACCGTGGTCGGCAAAGCCATGCGCCAGGACATGGTCTTTTCCAACAAGGAAGTGACCATCACCGGACACAAGGGCGGCCGGCGCGACGTGTTCTACAACGTCTTCCCCCTGAAAGACGCGGCCGGCGCCGTCATCGGCGGGCTGTGCCTCTATCTCGACGTCACGGAACTGCACGCCAAGGAAGCGGCGCTTTGCAGCCAGAACGAGGCCATCGCCGCACGCGCCGGCAAGGCGGGGGCGCTTGCCGGAGACGTGGCCGCGACGGCGCAAACCCTGTCCGACCGGATCGCCCGGGCAAGCCAGGCCGCCCGGGACCAGCGCGCGCGCCTCGGCCATGTGGGCGACGCCATGGAAAGACTTGGCCGTTCGGCCAGCCACATCGCCGACCAGGCACGGGAAACGGACGCCGCAGCTGGCGCGACGCGCCAGCGTGCCGATGAAGCGTCGAAGACCATGGCGCGGGTGCTCGCCGGCATGGAGGCGCTTTCGCACAAGGCCGGGGCCCTCGGCGAACACATGCGCGCGCTTTCGGACCAGGCCCGCGAGGTGGGCGGCATCCTGGGCGTGATCTCGGACATCGCCGACCAGACGAACCTGCTCGCGCTCAATGCCGCCATCGAGGCGGCGCGCGCCGGCGAGGCCGGGCGCGGCTTCGCNNAAGACCATGACCGCGACCAAGGAGGTCGAACGCACGGTCACGGCCATCCGCGACAGCGCCGAGACCAACAGCCGCGCCACGACCGAGGCCGTGACCCTGGTCGGCGATGCCGCGGCCATCAGCCGCGAGGCCGGCGACGGACTCGTCGCCATCCTGGAGCTTGCCGAGCGGACCTCGACGCACATCCGCGCCATCGCCGCAGCGGCCACGGCGCAACAGGCCGCCGGGGAAGAAGCGGGCAAGGCCGGCGGCGAGATCGCCGGAGCGGCCGAGGACACGAGCCGGGCCATGGACGAATCCGCCACGGCCGTGGCCGCACTGGCCCGGGTGGCCGACGACCTGGAGAACCTTTTCCGCGAGGCCGCGTCGGCGCTTCCGGCCGGATGACAGCAGCGGCTTTTGCGGCTATACGTGCGCAATGTGGGAAACGGTTTTCATCATCGCAGGCCTGTTTCTGGCCCTGAGCCTGTGCCTGTGGATCTTTATCGGCAAGACCGCGCGCAAGCGCCACGACGCCATCGCACCGGGCAAGTTCGATTTCGACAGCTTCAAATCCCGCGAGATCGCCCGGCGCGGGGTGCACGACACCACGCGGTTCGGCAAGAAACTGTAGCCGCCCGGATCGCGGTCTTTCGTCCGCGGCCGGCGGCCGCGCCATGCCCGATTCCGGACGCTTAAGGAGTTCGCATGTCCTTTGTCCGCCCCTGGCCGCTTATCGTCCTGCTCCTGCTCGCCGCGACAAGCGCCCACGCGCAGGCCCCGTCCACCCTGGCCGGCATCACCCTCGGCGACGCGGCAAGCCAGTACAAGGGCCGCCTCGGCCTGTCCCAGGCCCGCACCGTGGGCGACGCGCCGTGGCTGCGGCGCATTCCCGTGCGCGCCGACGCCCATTTCGACAAGGGCTACGTCCTGGTCGGCACCTGCGCCGCGCCGGGGCGCATCGCCCGCATCAAGATGCGCTACCGCGACGAAAGCCTGGATTTTTTCCGCAAGATCAGCGGCGAGATGCTCTCCCGCTACGGCGACCCCAGCGAATACAAGGGCGAGATCGACGGAAGGCTCATGGGCAACAAGTGGGGCTTTTCCGATCCCTGGCTGCGGCCGGTGAGCCTGATCCTGCAACGCGCCGAAGGCGAGGACCCGGAAATCGGCCGCGGCAACACGGTCAAGCTGACCAACTGGGGCCTGCTCGAGGCCGAGCGCGCCTGCTGGCAGGAGCGCCATGCCCCGGCCGCGTCGAAAAAGCCCGCGGCCAGGTCCGGATCGGACAACGGCTACCTGCCCCGCTGACCAGGAGCGAAGCGATGGCGCAACCGGTTTTCGACGACAGCCTGCGCACCGGGTTTGCGAGCATCGACGAACAGCACGGCCTGTTCCTGGAAATGCTCGGCGAACTGGCGGAGCGCATCGGCGCGGGGCAGCACCGCCAGGGCGTCCTGGACGCCTTCCAGGGCATGCGCGCCTATGCCGAAGGCCATTTCGCGGACGAGGAAGCGCTCATGCGGGATCGCGGCTACCCAGGCTACGCAGCCCACTGCCGCCTGCACGGCACGTTCACGCAACGCCTGCGCGACCTGGAAGGCCGCATGGGCGAAGGACCGGGCCTGCTTTCCCTGGAAACCCTGGAATTTTTGGGCAACTGGTTCGTCAACCACATCCGCGACGAGGACCAGCGCTTCGCCGCCTTCGCCCGGGCGACGCCGCCGCAGTCCTGCTAAGCCCGCCCCTGCGTTTCACGACGCCCAAAACCCAGCGGCCCGGAAGAACCTGCCGTTCTTCCGGGCCGATGCGATCGATACGAATCGATAAAGACTACGAGAAGAAGTTGAACGTCGTGCCGCCGCTGCCGAACAGGGACGAGAAGTCCAGGGTCGAGCCGGTCGAGCCGAAGCTCGAGAACAGGTCGGTCGTGGTGCCGCCGAACAGGCTGGTGAGGTCCAGCGAAAAACCGCCGGTCGAGCCACCGAACGCAGACGAAAAATCGAAGGTGCCGCCCGTTCCGGTGAGGCCTCCCGTCAGGTCGAACCCGCCGGTGCCCGTGGTGCCGAAGTCCAAAAAGCCGGTCGTCCCCGTGTCCCCCAGATTCTGAAACAGCGAGGTGAAGTCGAACAGCCCGCCAGCTCCTGATAATGTCGCCATGTCGCCCTCCCGTAAAAAGTATAAACAAAATCAAATTATTAACAAATTCTCTGTCCTCGCACACGCACCCTTGAAATCCCGAATTTTCTCAAAAGCACAGGGAAAGAATGCGCATGCCCCTCAAGGTTAATCAGCAACAATCCGCTCGGCTCGCCAATGTCAATCCATCATTCTCCCGCAGTGTGCAAAATACGCGCTCACAAGCTGAAGAATAGCGAAGAAACACCCTCTCAGTGACGCCACGCCACGCAATGGAAGCCATATCGCCTGAAAAATCACAATAGAAAAAAAACAAGCACACTCGTTCGCAACGTCATTTCAGACAATTTAAAAACGAGATATATGCTGCGGTTTAATACAAGTAATATTACAAAGCATGAAAATAAAAGCAACTTTTTCCGTCACAGCAGTACCAGTCTTCCCGCACTTGAAATAATCCGTAGAAGCAACAAACACAAAAGCATCAAACGTGCAGGTCCATATCCTGAAACACCGCACAGGCAGCGACATAATACCGCTTTCTCCCGCCGCCCTTCTGCATCGCTATGAATAAAATGTTCGCTTTCGATATGCATTGGCGCCTTGCGCCCTCCGCTATCCGGCCCTCTCCGCTCGAGACCTTGCAGCGAAGCTTCCCGGCAACTGGACTGTTCCGCGGCGGACGGAGAGATAGTGCCGCCAAGGGCAGCACGCATGAAGAAACGGCAAGAATACGCAAGCCCATCTCCCGCATAATGAGGACAAACGGACAAGCGGGATCAGCGCATGGGGGGCAGGCGGGGGGAACGAAGCCTCTATTGGCGGCGAAAAGGAGGGAATGCGTCCAGCGACAAAAATTCACAAAAAAGCCACAGAAGCGATCTCCGTCCCCCTAACCAAAGACCTTGATGTCCGCGCCAAGGACGCCGAGGATACGGCCCTCGGCGAAAATGGGCGTGGAGATCGTCAGGCAGTATTCGCCGGACGCTTCGGAAATATAGATGGCCGAAATGGACGTATCCTGCTCTTGCATGGCCGAGGTGAACCAGGGGCGCCGCGACCAGTCCTTGCCGCGCACCGAGCCCCCCTTGCCGCCGCCGAAGCCGGCGGGCGCGATGTTCTCCGTCACCTGCACGCCGGAAGCGTCCGTGGCGTAGAGGAGTTCGAGAAAGGCGTTCTCCGCCAGGGCGCGGCGCATGAGCGCCTCCATGGGGCCTTGCGCCATGCCGACCATCTCCGGCGCGGCGGCGAGCCCTTCCACAACGTCCTGGGCCGTACCCTGCCCGATGAGCTTGAACACGCCGTTGAGCTTGATGAGTTCCTCGATCTCGCCGCCGAGATCCTCGATGGTGCCGGCGGAACGGACCATGCCCTCGGTCGTGCGTCCCGAAAGATCGCGCACGCGATCGATGGCGTGCTGGATGCGCTCGCTGGCCGCCACCTGCTCGTCCGAGGCCGCGGCGATGGCCCCGACCTGGGAAGCGGCGTCGCCGGAGAGGCGCACGATCTGCCCCAGGGCGTCGCGGGACTGGCCGGCGAGATCCGTGGCGCTGGCAACGGCTCCGGCGGCCTGGTCCATGTGCCGGACGTTGTCGAAGGTGCCCTGCTGGATGGCCTGGATGACGCGGGCCACCTCGGCCGTGGCGGACATGGTCTTTTCCGCGAGCTTCCTGACTTCGTCGGCGACCACGGCGAAGCCGCG
>DQED01000021.1:0-388 GCA_003525525.1 Desulfovibrio sp. | reverse complement strand
CCCGGCCGATGGCGGCCACGGAGGCGTCCACCACTCCCGCGCCGTCCGCGGCGCGTTTGCGCGCCTCTTCGGCCGCTTCCGCGGCCTTCTCGGCGTTCTGGGCCACGGCCACGGTGGACTGGACCATGACGCCGACCGAGGCGGCGGTGTCGTCGATCAGGCCCTTCTGCTCCTCGGCCCCGAGGCTGACCGTATGGGCGTCTTCGCGCAGGTCGGCCGTGGCCTTCTTGATGGAGTCGGCCACGCCTTCCAGGGTTTCGCCGGCGGCGAGCATGCCTAGGCGCCTGGCCTGGTCCTTTTTCCCGGCGCGGTTCGCCGCCCGGGACGCCTCTTCCGCCGCGGCGGCATGGGCGGCCACGGCCGCGGCCCGCTCCCGGGCCAGGGCGAG
>DQED01000151.1:405-9300 GCA_003525525.1 Desulfovibrio sp. | reverse complement strand
CGTCGACCTGCCGCCCGCGGCACGCGCCGCCAAGGCGAACGCCGCCAGGGCGGGCCTGCTTCTTTCCATCCATCACGACGCGGTCCAGCCGCAGTTCCTCGAGACCTGGAACGTGGAAGGCCGCACCCGGCGCTACTGCGACCGCTACGCCGGGTATTCGCTCTTCTTTTCCCGGCGCAACTCCTTCGCGGGCCAAAGCCTGGCCCTGGCCAAGGGAATCGGCCGGGAGCTGACCGCGGCCGGGCTCGCCTTCACCCGCCACCACGCCGCCGACCTCCCGGGCGAACGCCGGGAACTCGTGGACGACGCCGTGGGCGTCTACCGCTACGACGGGCTGGCGGTGCTCGCCGGCGCGCATATGCCCGCCGTGCTGGTCGAAGCCGGGGTCATCGTCAACCGGGACGAGGAAATCGCCCTGTCCGGGCCGCAGCGGCGACAAAAAACCGCCCAAGCCATCGCCCGGGCGGTTGCGGTCTGGTGTGACGGGGAAAAAGGACGTTAGAGCGGTTCAGACGGTGGCGGCCAGCCGCTCCCAGGCCAACGCCCGGGCCCGTTCGGCCAGTTGCAGCATCTCGGGTTTGGAGATCTGGTCATCCGCACCCACGGCCTCGCCCTTGTGGCGCAGGCTGTCGGTAATGAGCGAGGAGAAAAGGATCACCGGCAGTTGCTTGAGCACCGGATCCTCCTTGACCTTGCGCGTGAGGCTGTGCCCGTCCATGGCCGGCATCTCGATGTCCGAAACCAGGATGTGCACGAAATCCGTGATGGGCCGCCCTTCCTTGGCCGCGGCCTCCTTCCACTCCATGAGCTGGTCCCAGGCGATGCGGCCGTTTATCGTACGCGTGACCTCGAAACCGGCCTTCTCCAGGGACGTGCCGATCATGCGGCGGATGGTGGTGGAGTCGTCGGCGATGAGCGCCTTGAAGATCATGTCCTTGTCGGGCAGCGCCTTGCGGCGTTCGACGAAGACCTCCTCGTCGAGTTCCTTGAGGGCCAGGCCGGGGTTGAGTTCGGCCACGATCTTTTCCATGTCGAGGATGAAAACCACCCGCGATTCCAGCCGGACCACGCCCGTGACGGAGTTGCCGGAATAGGTCTGCACCTGGATGCTCGGCGGCTCGATCTGCTCCCAGCTGAGCCGGTGGATGCGCGTGACGCCGGAGACGCGAAACGCGCTGACCACCCGGTTGAACTCCGTCACCACCACCTTGTCCGAGGGGTTGTCCGAGCGGTCCTTGCCGAGCCAGATGCCCAGATCGACCAACGGCACCACCTTGTCGCGCAAATTGAAGGTGCCAAGCACGCAGGGATGCGGCGTCTGCGGCATTTCCGTGACTTTCGGCAGCCGGATGATCTCCAGGACCTTGGCGACGTTGACGCCGTAATAGCCCACGTAGGTCTTGCCGGAAGGCAACGGCTCCTCGAGATAGAATTCGACGATTTCCAGTTCGTTGGTGCCGGATTCGAGAAGAATGTTCGTGTTGCTCATGGTGCCGTGGCTCCGCAGGGATAACGGGAAAGGGGGCATCTGGGGACGACGCGTAGTCACTCTATTCCGCCGTCGCCCCAAAAGGCAAGGCCGCGTTCGCCGCATTTCCATTTGACGCCGCAATCACATGGGGTCATGGAGAGTAATGGGGCATTGTGCGCGAAGCGGAAACATCTTTCCTTCATTATTCCGGGGAGGGACGTCATGTGGAAATGTCTTTTCCATGGCGTTTGCGCGGCGCTCGCCGTTTTTTGCTGCCTGCCGCGCGGCGCGGGCACGGCGGGCGATACGCCGCTGACGCTTCTCGTCTTCGACAGGCCGCCGTTTTACCGCATGAAGGACGGCCGCCCGGACGGCGGTTTTCTGCTCGACAACACCCTGGCATTTCTGGAGCGGGCGCATATTCCCTATGTCGTGGAGGAAATGCCGCCCGGGCGCGTGCTCTCCACTTTCCTCTCCCGCGACGCCGAGGCCTGCGCCGTGGGATGGTTCAAGACCCCGGACCGCGAGGCCTTCGCGCGCTTCAGCGCCCCCATCTATCGCAATCGCCCCCTGGCCGTGGCCGTGAGCGCGGGCGCGTGCCCGGACAAGGCCACCCTGGCCGATTTCCTGGCCGCGAAACCGCACTGGGGACTGCGCAACGCCTTCTCCTACGGCCCCCAGGCCGACGCGCTCCTGGCCGCCCTGCCCGAAGGACGCCTCCACCGCCTGTCCGATCCCGCCCGGATGCTCCCCTTGCTGGCCATAGGCCGGCTGGACGCGGTACTCATCGAACCCGAGGAGTTCTCCTGGCGCACGGGGCAGGACAAGGATCTCGCCGCGGCGGTGCGCCTGTGCCCCCTGGCGGACGCCCCACCCGGCAACCTCCGCTACGTCATGTGCGACGGAAGCGTTTCTCCGGAGATCCTGGCGCGCCTCGACGCCGCCATCGGGGAATTCATGGGGGAAGCCGCGCAGCGCGGACGGCAGTTCGCGACAATGCGCCACTGAGGACGCGGCGACGGATCAGAATTTGCGGTCCAGCACGAGGTGGGAGTAATACCCGAGCACCGTGGCCAGGTAGTACGGAAAGAAGGGCTTCCAGGGCAGGCCGAGCAGCAGCATCGGCGCGAGCAGCACGGAACTGGGGATAAGCAGCGCCGCCCACCACGAATGGGTCCAGCCCCGGTGGGAGCCGATGGCCGGCAGCAGGGCGCAAAACCCAAGCACCGACGCGTAGCGGTACTGCTGCCGAAAAATGAGGATGCCGTCCACCACCAGGGCCGCGCCGTAGAAAAAGCGCCGCCCCTTGGAGTCCGTGTCCACGTCCGGGAAAAGGCCCCCCAGGACGGAAAAAAGCCCGAGGCAGACCATGGTCTCGAATCCGGGGCGGTAGAGGCCGAGCCACGACGTGCCGGCCAGGGCCCCGGCGGCGACCGCCGCCGCCCCGGCAATGTGCGTCTTGAAACCCGGCATGCCGCGCCACCTAGCACCTGCCGCCCCGGCCTGGCAAGAAGTCCCCCGCTTGACGCGACTTCCCGCCGCCGCTACCACCAGGCATTCGCAACTTTCCAACCCCCGGATTTCCCATGCCCGCCAAACTGCTCCCGCGTTCCCTTGTCCCGGCCGTGGTCCTTCTCGTCGCTTTACTTGCATTCGAGGCCCCGGCCCTGGCCGGTCCGCCCAAGGTGGAACTCTTCGTCACCAGCGGGTGCCCCTACTGCATCAGGGCCAAAGCCTACTTCGACGCCAAGGGCGTTCCCTACACCGCCTTCGACATCGAAAAAGACCCGGCCGCCAACATGCGCTTCCAGAAGTACGGCGTGCGCGGCGTCCCGCTGGTCGTCATCGGCGACGTCATCATCCCCGGCTTTTCCACGGCCGAATTCGACAAGGCCCTGGCCGCCGGCGGCAAGGCCGCCCCGGCGCAGCCCAAGATGGTTTTCGGCAACTAGCCCCCGCAAAGGACGGTTCCATGGCTCCCGTCGACGCCCCCGCGTTTTCCGCCCGCGCCCGCAATATCAAGATCTCGGCCACCAAACTCATGCCCATGCTCGCCGCGGGCGTCGGGGACTGCGTGTCCCTGGGCCAAGGCGTGCCCTCCTTCGCCACCCCGGCCCATGTGGTCGAGGCCGTATGCCGCGCGCTGCGCGACTCCCCGGCCGCGGGCAAGTATTCACTCCAGCCCGGCATGCCCGAACTGCGCTGGGCCGTGGCCGAGCGCCTGTCCGTCGAAAAAGGCCTTTCGGCCAACCCGGAAACCGAAATCGCCATCACCGTCGGCGGCATGGAGGCGCTTTTGTGCGCCATCCTCTGCCTGTGCGAGCGCGGCGACGAAGTCATCGTGCCCGAGCCCTTCTACCCCTCCCACGTGGAGCAGGTGCTCCTCGCCGAAGGCGTGCCGGTCTTCGTGCCGCTTCGCCGCGACGACTGGAGCCTCGACCCCGACGCCGTGGCCGCGGCCGTGACGCCGCGCACCCGGGCCATCGTCATCAACTCGCCCCACAACCCCACGGGCGCGGTCTTCGCCCAAAAAGACCTCCTGGCCGTGGCCGAAATCGCCCTGCGCCACGACCTGTGCGTCATCTGCGACGACACCTACGACGCGCTCTCCTACGACGCGCCGGCCTTTTCCCTGGCCAGCGTGCCGGAACTGCGGCCGCGCCTGGTCGCCGTGGGCAGCTTTTCCAAACGCTACGCCCTGACCGGCTGGCGCGTCGGCTTCGCCTTCGCCCCGGAGCCGATCATGGCGCAAATGCTCAAGGTCCACGACTGCGCGGCAATCTGCGCCCCCACCCCGGCGCAGATTGCCGCCCTGGCCTCGCTGACCGGCCCCCAGGGCATCTACGACGGTTTCGTCGCCGCCCTGGCCACCCGGCGCAACCGCCTGGTCAACCGCCTTGCCGCCATGGCCCCGGCCGTCGATTTCAACCGCCCCTCCGGCGCATTCTATGCCATGGCCCGCTACGATCTGCCCCTTGCGCCCATGGACGTGGCCACGCGCCTGATTCGCGAGGCGCAGGTCATCGCCATCCCGGGCGACAGCTTCGGCCCGGGCGGCGCGCAAAGCCTGCGCCTGTCCTGCGGCGGCGACGAGGCCGACATCGACGCCGGCTGCGACCGCCTGGCGGCGTGGCTCGCGGCGGAACGGAAGAAGGCGTAAAATGTGGGGGAGGGAACCCCCACCCTCCCCGAAAAACTTCTAGGGGGGTGAAACCTCCCGCGCGGGTGACGGACCCCGCCCAGGGGGTCCGGGGGGGATGATCCCCCCCGGCCGCCGGAGGCATCTTCCATGCAAATCACACGCGGCCAGAACACCATCGGCTATCGGGACGGGGCGGAGGCGTATCTGTTGCGCTTTTTCAGCGAGCACGACGTCGACGAATACGAACTTTATCCCCGGGACGCGCCCTGGGCCATCCGCTACCACCTGACCCCGCGCCGCAAGACGTTGCTTTCCTGGCTCGACTTCGGCCCGGGGGGCGAAATTTTGGAACTCGGCGCCGGCTGCGGCGCGCTGACAGCCCACCTTGCCACCCTGCTGCATCGCGTCACGGCCGTGGAGGGCTCGCCCGAGCGCGCGGCCGTCATCGCGGCCCGCTGCCGCCGCGCGCAAAACCTCGAGATCGTCGCCGCCAACGCCGTGGGCCTCCCGTATGACGGGCGTTTCGACGTGGTCACGCTCATCGGCGTGCTCGAATACGCCGCCGCGTTCGTGGACGGCCAAAAGCCCCACGAACGCCTGCTCGCCGAGGCCAGGCGTTACCTGAAGCCCGACGGCTGCCTGCTGCTCGCCATCGAAAACCGCATGGGCCACAAATACCTGGCCGGCCTTCCCGAGGACCATACCGGCCGGCCCTACCACGGCATAAACGGCTATCCCGGCCCGGGCGGCGCGCGCACCTTCGACCGCCCGACGCTTGCCGCCATGCTCGCCCGCGCGGGGTTTCCCGCCCAGCACTGGCACTACCCCTCGCCGGACTACAAGACCCCGGACGGCATCGTGTCCGAACGGGCGCTCACGACCCCCGGCTTCAACGTCCTGCCGCTGCTCGAGCTGCCCACGCCCGATCCCGGCGGCAAGGCCGTCCCGGCCTTCAACGAACGGGCGTTCCTGCGCTCGGCCCTGGCCGGCGGCGCGGCCGGGCACGTCATGAATTCCTTTCTCGTGCTTGCGGCCGCGACGGACGACGCGCCCCTGCTCGCCGCCAACGCCGCCACCCTGGCCGTGGCCGTCAACGCCGACTCCTGCCCGCCGCGCTTCCAGACCATGACGCGCTTTGTCCGCACGGACGCCGGCGTGGTCGTTTCGCGCAAAAACCTCCACGGCCTGCCGGAAACGGCGTTCGCTTCGGGCCGCCAGCACGTGAAGGCCCGGGAGCCCTACCGCCTGGGCTACGCGAGCTTTCTGGAAACGACGCTCGACGCCGTGGAGGACGGGGACATGCTGCGCGCCGCAAAGGCTCTCGCCGCCTGGATGGACGAGACGGCCTCGCGCGCGCGGCCCGGGACGCCCGAGGGCGCGAGAGGGTTTTACGCCTTCTGCCGCGAGCGCCTGGGCCGGGAAATCTATACGGGGCTAAACAACGACCGCTGGCTGCCGGGAAGCCTGCTCGACGCGCATCCGGGCAACGTGCTGCGCCATCCGGGCACGGGCGACATCCGCTACATCGACCTGGAATGGCAGCTTTCCTGCGACATCCCGCTGCGCCTGCTCATCGACCGGGGCGTCAACCTCGTCGGACAAAAACTCGCGGCGCTTGCGGCCTATCTCGACCTGCCGCAAGAAGGGGCGCTGCCGCCGGCCATGGAGGCCGCGCTCGCCCGCCATCCGCTTTTTCGCCGCGCCGACGCCGAGTCCCTTGCCGCGCTCACCCAGTGGCTTTTCGCGGCCGTGACCCACGGCGATCTCGACCACCGCCGGCAGCGTCCCCCTGCCTGACGCGCCGCCCCTTCCCCCCCACCGTCCATTGGCGTATGGGGGGATGCCGCCACGCAAGGATACCCTCGTTTATGAAGCAGCACGCTGCCGGCTCCAC
This sequence comes from Desulfovibrio sp., assembly GCA_003525525.1. Lineage (GTDB taxonomy): Bacteria > Desulfobacterota > Desulfovibrionia > Desulfovibrionales > Desulfovibrionaceae > Solidesulfovibrio. Next base: position 2,793 of record DQED01000151.1, on the reverse strand, counting down.
GCCGGAAATCCGCACGCCTTCCCCCGTCCTGGCCATGCTCGGGGTCAACCTCATGGTCTTCATGGCCACGCTCGACATGAGCATCGTCAACGTGGCCCTGCCGACCCTGGTCGAGGCCCTGCACGCCGATTTCGCCGCCATCCAGTGGGTGATCCTCAGCTACGTGCTCGTGATCGCGAGCCTGCTGCTGCTGGTGTCGCGCCTTGGCGACATGCGCGACAAGAAGCGCATCTTCTCGACCGGGCTCGTGATCTTCCTCATCGCCTCCCTGTGCTGCGGCCTGGCACCCTCGGTGTCCTGGCTCGTCGCCTTCCGGGCGCTGCAAGGCATCGGCGCGGCCATGACGCAATCGCTCGGCATGGCCATCGTCACGCAGATCGCGCCGCCGTCGAGCCGCGGCCGGGCGCTGGGGTTCATCGGCGGCACCGTGGCCATGGGGCTCATGATCGGGCCCCCCTTGGGCGGCATCCTCATCGGCCTTTTGGGCTGGCGTTCGCTGTTCCTGCTCAACCTGCCCGTCGGCCTTGTCGCCTTGTGGGTGGTGGCCAGGCACATGCCGCATCTGCCGCCCGTCAAGACGGGCGAACGTTTCGACCTGCCGGGCGCGGCTGCGGCCAGCCTGACGCTCGGCGCGTACTGCCTGGGCATGACCGCCATCCAGCGGGGCGGCTTCGCCGATCCCGCCGGCCTTGCGCTCCTTGGCTTATCCCTGATCGGGTTTTTCGTGTTCGTCGCCATCGAACGGCGCGCCGCCCAGCCCATGCTCGACCTGACGCTTTTTGCCAACCCGCTGGTCACGCTGCCGCTTTGCATGGCGGTGCTGGTCTTCATCACCGGGGCCAGCGGCTTCATCATGCCGTTTTTCTTCCAGTCGGCCCAGGGACGGTCCGTGACCGAGATGGGCCTGCTCATGATGCTGCTGCCGGCGTCCATGGCCCTGACCGCGCCGGTTTCCGGGTCGCTGGCCGACCGCTACGGCTCCCGGGGCATCTGCCTGCTCGGGCTCGCGGTGCTGTGCGGCGGCTGCTTTTCCCTGGGCACGCTGACCGTGGCCACGCCCTGGTGGGGCTATCTGCTGCGCACCCTGCCCGTGGGCCTTGGCATCGGCATCTTCCAGGCTCCCAACAATTCCTCGATCATGGGGGAGATGCCGCCGCACCGCCTGGGCGTCGGGTCGGGGCTCGCCAACTACGCGCGGGTGTTCGGGCAATCCACGGGCTTGCCGCTGGTGGGGGCGATATTCAGCGCATTGGTGCTGTCCTCGGGACACATGGGCGCGCGGGCGGAATTCACCAACGCCGCGCCCGAGGCGCTGGCCGCCGGCGTGGCCGGCGTCTTCCGCTGGCTGGGCTGCCTGCTCTTCCTGGCCATCGCCCTGGGGGCGTTCGCCTGGCGCATCGAATCCAAACGGCGCAGGGCCAGGGCGCAAGCGGACGCCTAGGCCGCCGCGACTTCCTCCGCCTTGTCGAAGAGCTCCCGCCGCACCCGGTCGCGCTCGCGCGCGATCTGCTCCTCCGTGGCCCCGAGTTCCTCCATGAGCCAGGCGGTCATGGAAAGCGCCACCTCGCCCTCGCTGGAAAAGACGGCCTGCACCCCGGCCGCGCGCAGGGCCTCGGCCTCGCGCAGATAGCCGGCCCGGCTGACGACCCGCAGGGACGGGGCCAAGTCCAGGGCCGCGGCCGCGATCTCGCACGCATCAAGGCCCGAGGCCGTAATGAACAGGCTCCCTGCGGCCTCGACGCCCGCATGGAGCAGGATCTCCCGGCTGGCGGCGTCGCCGTGGACCACGGGCAGGCCCTTGGCGCGCAGTTCCCGCACGGTTTCGATGTTCATCTCCACCACCACGGGCACGATGCCGTTGTCGCGCAGGATGCGGCACAACATGCGGCCCACGGGACCGTAGCCCACGACCACGGCCAGATGGTCGGGCGCGTCCGCAAGGGGGGACTCCCCGTCCCCGGCGGCCTTGCCGGTGAAAAAGCCCCGGCTCTTGAGCCGCGCCAGAAGCGCGACGGTCCCCTGGTAGAGCCAGGGATTGAGAATGATGGAGACGACCGAGGCCACGACCAGGGCGTTGAAGGCCTCCTTGGGCAGTACGCCGAGACTTGCGGCCATGGACGCCAGGATAAACGAGAATTCGCCGATCTGCGCGAGCGCCGCGGCCACGGCGCAAGCCACGTCCAGGGGCCGGCGCAGAAGCAGCACCACGGCCAACGCGGCCAGCGGCTTGCCGAGCAGCACGATGCCGAGCGTGGCCAGCTCGAGCTTCCAGCCGGCAAGCACGGTCGTCGGATCGAGCAGCATGCCGACGGAAACGAAAAAGAGCACGGCAAAGGCGTCGCGCATGGGCAGCGCGTCCGAGGCGGCCCTGGCCCCGAATTCCGACTG
>DQED01000151.1:0-374 GCA_003525525.1 Desulfovibrio sp. | reverse complement strand
AGCGCCGCGCCCACGGCCAGGCCAAGGGCCACGGCCAGCACCGCCAAGGTAAAAAGCTCCCGCGAGCCCGTGCGGGCCACGTGGCCGAAAAAGCGCGGCAGAAGCCAGCGCCCGGCCACCGCGGTCACGGCGACGAGACCCGCGAGCTTGAGCAGCGCAAGAGCGAGCGTCAGGCCGAGCCCCGGCCCGCCCGCATCCCGGGGGCCGTAAAAGACCGGCAACAGCAGCAGCACGAGGATCGTGAAAAGATCCTCCACGATAAGCCAGCCCACGGCGATGTGCCCCGTCGGCGTGTGCAGGGCGCGGTTGTCCGCGAGCACCCGCGTCAGCACCACGGTGCTGGCCACGGAAATGGCGATGCCGAAGACGATGCC
>DQED01000296.1 GCA_003525525.1 Desulfovibrio sp. | reverse complement strand
GGCATCATGCCCCCCGGCGGGGTTCGGGGCAGCGCCCCGATCTTCCCTCATCTCTTCCTAGATATTCCCCAGAGCCGCCTTGAAACGGGCCATGCGCGCGGGCGGTTCCGTGATCTCGGCCACGCGGGCGAGGCTCGCCAGTTCGGTGATGCGATCCTGGGGCGCGGGGTGGGTCTTGGCGAAGTCCGCGCCGCCGGGGGTGAGGCGTTTTTGCATTTCCGCCAGCATGTCGGGCAACCCGGCCGGATCGTAGCCGGTGCGGGTGAGGATGGTGATGGCGGTCTTGTCGGCCTGGTATTCGAGGGTCCGGGAGTAGCCGTTGTTGACCATGGTGGTCATGATGTCGCCGATGGAATCGGCGAAGATGTTGGTCAGGCGCGCGAGATCCCCACCGCCGGCGTGCTTGATGGCCTCGCCGCCGATGATGGCCAGGGCCTCGGTGGTGCGCGAACGCTTGATGGCGCGCAGGGCGTCCTTGTTCTGGACGTGAGCGATCTCGTGGGCGAGCACCGCGGCCAGGGCGTTTTCCCCGGCGCAGCAGCGCAGCATGCCGCGCGTGATGAAGACGAGTCCGCCTGGCGCGGCAAAGGCGTTGATATCCGCGGAGTCGAGGATCAGGAAGTGGTAGCCGCCGTAGGTCTGCGGCATGTCCGAGAACATGGCCAGGGCCTGCCCCACCTCGTTGACGTAATCGTTGGCCTTGGCGTCGTGCAGCGGCTTGTACTTGGCCAGCACCGACGCGCCCACGGCGCGGCCGATGTAGTATTCCTGCACGGGAGTGAAGTCCTCGGCGGCGTGGGCCACGGCGGTTACGCCCTTGACGGCCGACGCGGCGTAGTCGCCCACGGGCGCGCCGCCGACGCTGCCGAAGGAGCCGAGCACGCGGGAAACCGCGTCGGGGTTGTTGCAGCCGAAAAGCAGCAGGCCCGCGACGAGAAGCCCGGCCAGGGAAAGAAGGATACGCGGCTTCATTTCGCGCCTCCCTGGGGCTTGACGCCGCCCTGGCTCAAAAAGGCCAGCAGCTGCGACGGATCGTATTTGATGCGTTCCATGGCGTCCACGGCCGCGAAATCGCCGCCGTGGCTGCGGCGGTAGTCGGCCTCGACCTCGGCGGAAAAACCCTTGCCGGCCAGGGCCATTTCCTTGCCCGAGACGCTGCCGGCCGTTCCCTGGCCGGAGGAAAGCGCCAGTTTGTCCGTGCTCAGGGCCGAGCGGTGCATCCAGCCGGAGACGCCGCCGGGCAGCGTCACCTTGGCCCAGTCGCCCTGCTCCTGGCCCACGTCCACGCTCTGGCCGTAGGTGGCCTTGCCCACGATCTTGCCGAGAAACGACGGCGTTTCCCGCACCTGTCCGTCGCGCACGGACACGCTCATGACCTTGGCGGCCACGGCCACGGCGCAGGTCAGACACAAAGCCAGGGCAAAAGCCAGGGCCGGTTTCCTCATTCGCACGGCGATCTCCTTTCCGGCGCTCCGCGCCGGCTTTGGCGCGCGCCCCACAGGCAGGCGGGCGCGGCCGTGTGCATAACGATTATTCGTCAAAACGACGCTTCAACGCGAAACGGTCACATGGGCCAGCTTCTCGAAATAACGGATAATGCTGGCGTGATCGTCCTCGCCGCAGCCATCGGCGAGCATGGCCTGCATCACCTCCATGACCGAGGCCGTCAACGGCAACGGCGCATGCAATTCGTTTGCCGTGCGCAACACGTTGGCCAGGTCCTTGACGTGGAGCTTGATGCGAAAGCCGGGATCGAACTTACGGTCCATGACCAGCGGCGCCTTGGCGTCGAGGACCGTGCTGCCGGCCAGCCCGCCACGGATGGCCTGGTAGACCATCTCGGGCTCCACGCCGGCTTTCGTCGCGAGCACCAGGGCCTCGGACATGGCCGCGATGTTGAGGGCGACGATGATCTGGTTGGCGAGCTTGGCCACGTTGCCGGCCCCGACCTCGCCCACGCGCACGACCGAGGCGGCCATGGCGGCGAGCACGGGCTTGACGGCCTCGAAATCCGCGACGTCGCCGCCGGCCATGACGGAAAGCGTGCCGTCCACGGCCTTGGGCTCGCCGCCGCTGACCGGCGCGTCGAGAAAGCGCACGCCCACCGCGGCGAGCGCCGCCCCGATCTCCCGGCTGGCCAGGGGGGCGATGGAGCTCATGTCCACGACGTAGAGTCCGGGCTTCGCGCCATGGATGACGCCGCCCTCGCCGAGCACCACCTCGCGCACCTGCGGCGAATCCGGCACCATGATGATGACCAGTTCGCTCGCCGCGGCCACTTCCGCGGGCGATGGCGCATAGACCGCGCCAAGGGCGGTCACGGCGTCCACATTGGCCTTGGTGCGGCTGAAAACGGTGAGCGCGTAGCCGGCCTTAAGCAGATTGCGGCACATGGGCTTGCCCATGATGCCAAGGCCGATGAAGCCGATTTTTTTCATGCGGAACCTCGGTGGGGGGGTGTGCCTTCGGCGACCAGGAGAGGCCCTGCCTCTCCTGGACCTCTCCGCCGGGGGGGGATCATCCCCCCCGGCCCCCCTGGATGGGGGGTTATAATATCAAGCCCATTTGGGGAATCCAGTCGAAAGAGGCAAGGGTGTCAGGGGTGGGCACGTATTCGAGGCCCACGAAGCCGTCGTAACCCAGGCGGTCCAGCTCGGCGAAGAGGAAGGGATAGTGGATTTCCCCGGTGCCGGGCTGGTGGCGGCCGGGATTGTCCGCGACCTGGATATGGCCGATGCGCGGCATGTTGGCGGCGATGGTCGCGGCCAGCTCCCCTTCCTCGCGCTGGGCGTGGTAGACGTCGTACTGCATGGCCACGTTGGGGCGGCCGATCACGTCGAGCAGGGCCATGACGTGGTTCGTGCGCGTGAGCATGAAACCCGGGATGTCGAAATGGTTGATGGCCTCGATGACGAGGGTGAGGCCGCTTTCGCCGAGAATCCGGGCGGCGTTTGCCGTGTTGAGGGCCAGCACGTCGCAGGCGGTCTCCATGGACGCGCCCTCGGGGAGCTTGCCGGCCAGGCAGTTGAGCCGCGCGACGCCAAGGACTTTGGCGTACTCGACCGCCTTGTCCACGCCCTCGCGGAACTCGCGCTCCCGGCCGGGAAGGCCGGCGATGCCCCGCTCCCCTGCGGCCCAGTCGCCGCAGGGCAGGTTGAAGAGCACCTGCGTCAGGCCGTTTTCGTCCAAAAGCCCGCGCAGCTCCTCGGCCGGGTAGTCGTAGGGGAAAAGGTATTCGACGTAATGGAAGCCGGCCTTGGCGGCCGCCGCGAAACGATCGGGAAACGGCAGTTCCGTAAAAAGCATGCTCAAGTTGGCGGCAAATCGCGGCATTACGCACTCCTTAAAAAACATTTGATCCAGCGACAGGTTACGGCTCCCGCATCGCCCCCCCGTCGGGGAGGTCCAGGAGGGGATCATCCCCTCCTGGCCGCCGGGCATCTTCCCATCTTCCCTTCTTCCTCCCCCCTCTTACGCCTGCCCGGCATGGGCCGGGTCGAAACAGGGCGCGCCGGAGAGGAAGCAGGCCACCATGGCGTCNNTCGCTGACCATGAGCATGTCCGTCTGGCGGGTGAATTGCAGAAGCCGCCCCATGTGGGCGAGCTTTTCCTCGATCAGCGGTGCGGGCACCTTCTGGAACCGCCCGGCGACTCGGTCGGCGGCGGCGTCCACGGTGAAATCGAGCGCCTCCAGGATACGGCCGATGGCCCTGGCCCGGCGCGAGCGTTTCACGTCGTCGGCCGCGCCGCCGGCAAAGGAAAAAGTGATGTAGTTCTTGTTGACCGTGGCCCCGCAGTAGCAATCGAGCACGCCGTAGTGGTAGCCCACTCGGGAACTGAAATTCAAGTATTTGTCGGAAATGATGGCGTAGGACTTGTCGCCGAAGCGGTCGCCGCCGGCCTTGGGCTGGGCGAGCATCTGCTCGGACATGACCGAAAGGAATCCGCCGAGGTTGACGGGCTTAAGCGCCAGGGCGTCGCCGGTAAGGACGAGGCCCTGAAGCAGCGCGCGAAACGGCCGCGAGGCGATGTCCCCGGGCGTGACCCGGCGCTTGTGCCCGGCCTCCTCGCGGATGCCGCCGCCGAGGTCGATGATGTGCAGATCCAGGCCCGTGGTCGCGTCCAGGGTCGCGGTCACGCCCTGCTGGCCCGAGGCCAGATCGCTGACCGCGAACATCTCACCGTAGGACCATTCGTGCAAAAGCCGCGTCACGTCGTGCAGGCTCGTGCAATTATCGGCCCGGAACTGCGGCGATTTGGGATCGAGCAGCGTGAGCGGCACCACGCGTCTGGCCGCCTCGTCCAGGATGGCGTGGACCTGCGTGCCGGCCATGAAGGGTTCGCCTTCTTCCGTACGCGTCAGCAGGCTTTCCACCCGGCCCCGGTAGATCCTGCATCCGGCCGCGTCCACGGTGACGACCTCGCCCTGGGCCAGCGTGCGCGTCGCGTGTTCGAGCCCAAGGAGCGTGGGCACGCCGAATTCCCGCGACAGCGACGCCATGTGTCCGGTGACGCTGCCCTGGTCCGTGACGATGGCCGCCGCGCGCTGCATGGCCACCATGAATTGCGGCGAACTGTGCTGGGCCACGAGCACCGCGCCCTGGGGAAAGCCGTCGAGGTCGGCGTCGTCGCGGACCAGATGCACCGGCCCGGCCCCGGCCCCGGCGCAGGCGCTCTGCCCGCCCTCGGCGACGATCTCGGCCCCGGGCACGGGCGGGCCGGCAGCCAGGCCGCCGCGTTCCGACAGGGCCGTGAGCTGGCGCGATTGCAGGACGCACAAATCCCCGTTCTCGTTAAGCGCCCATTCCATGTCCTGGGGCCGGCCGAAATGGCGTTCGAGGAACATGCCCCAGGCCCCCAGGCGCTTGGCGGCGTCGTCATCGAGGCAGGGCTCGCGGCGCAACTCGTCGGGCACCGCCACATCCGTGAGGCCGCCGCTCTCATTGGGCACGAGCATGCGGGGCTTGTCCGGCGTGTCGCGAAAGGTCACGGCAAGGCTGTCGCGGTCCAGGCGCACGGCGTCCGGGGTGATCACCCCGTCCACGGCGTAGGGGCCAAGACCCCAGACGGCGTTAATGAGCAGTTCGTTGCAGCCGGGGTTCTCGGGCAGCCGGGTGTAGAGCACGCCCGCGGCGCGCGACGGCACCAGGCGCAGGCAGGCCGCGGCCATGGCCACGTCGTCGTCGGGAATGCCCTTGAGCAGGCGGTAGGACATGGCCCGGGGCGTGTAGAGGCTGGCGATGACGAACTTGTAGGCGCTGGCGATGCGGTCCGGGGCGACGTTTAACATGGTGAGGTACTGCCCGGCGAAGGACAGTTCGCCATCCTCGCCGATGGCGCTCGAGCGCACGGCGAAACGTGCCGCGTCGCCGTCGCTTCCGGCGCTGGCGCGCGCGGCCGCGTCGAGGTCGCGGGCCAGGGTCTCGGGCAAGGCGGCGCGCAGGATGGCGGCCTGGATGTCCTCGGCGGCGGCGGCCATGGAGGCCGGATCGTCGGGCGTGATGCCCAGGCGGATGCTGGCGATGGTCTCGAACAGGCCCGCCTCGGCGAAGAAGTCGCGGAAGGCGGCCGTGGTCACGCAAAAGCCGCCCGGCACGGGCAGTCCGACCCGGTTGGCCACCTCGCCCAGGTTGGCGCATTTGCCGCCGACCTGGTCCACGATGTCCGCCGTGACCTCGGAAAGCATGAGCACGGCCTTGCCGCGATGCGGGTTGACCCGGCCGCCGATGACGGTCTTGATTTCGCTGGAAAGCCGCTCGACCAGGGCCAGGAGCGCGGGCTGGGGCCGGCCCGAGAGGCGCTCGAAACTCTTGATCATGCGGATGGCGTGGAAGATGGCGCGGCTCGTGCGCGAACGGATGAACGCCATGCCGAAGACCTCGCGGCCCTCGAGCATGACCTCCATTTCGGAAAAGATCTTGAGCAGCTCGGTGTTGGATTCGAGCAGAGACTGGAACTCGTTGTACTTGTTGCGAAAGATGGCCGCTGTCGCCTCGCGGTCGAGCTTCGGCCGGTTGCGTCGCAGGCCGGATAACAGGCTGCGCAGCCCGGCAAGCACCGTGCTCATGGGGTTCCTCCACGGCCGGCGCGGGCAAGGTTCCCGCCGCCCCGCCGGATGCATTCCCTTTTGCGCCGGGCCGGGTTCGCCTGTATGCTGCCCCGGCTCCCGGAAGAAGGCGATCGGGCCGACCGGCGGGCAAGGGAGGTGGATATGGGGGCCAATTTCGCCATCGTGACGCTCGTGCTCGTCTTTGCCGTGGTGATCGGCGTTGCCCTCGGCCGCAAGCTGCGCCGCAAATGATCCTTGCCGGCCGGGCGACGGTTCCGGCCAGGCCCGCTTACGCCCGCACGACGTCGCTTTCGTCGTCCCCGAGCAGTGCGAGGGGATCGATGCCAAGGCCCCGGGCCATGCCATGCAAACGCTCCAGGGCCGCGGCAAAGGCGTAGCGCTCCACGTCCCGGGCGAGCGCCTCGAGTTCCTGCGGCGTCGGCCGGCCGAGGAGCGCCCGGCGCAGGGCGAGCAGCGCCTCGTCGGCGCGGACGC
>DQED01000163.1:12477-14891 GCA_003525525.1 Desulfovibrio sp. | reverse complement strand
GGCGCTGGCCCGGGCCGCGTCCTGCGGCGTCAAGGCCGCGCGCCGGGCAAGCATGGTCCGCCTCAGCGTCGGTTTGTCCGTATGGGAGATGGCATCCGGTTGCATTGTATTCACAATGGCCGCATGGTAGCAGGGCATTGTCGTATGGGGAAGCCTCTTCCCGGCGGCGCGACTTTAGGAGGACGCATGAGCGAGGGGTCGTACTGGATCGCCATCGGCGACATCCACGACGATGCGGCGGCTGTGGCGCGCGTGCCCGGCCTCGCTGCTGCGGCGGGCNNCGTCGTCATCACCGGCGATTTGACCGTTAGGGGCGGCGCGGGCGCGGCCAAGGCCGTTGTCGACGCCGTGCGGCGGCAAAACGCCGTCATCATGGCACAGATCGGCAATATGGATAAGAGCGACGTGGACGCCTACCTCACGCGCGAGGGCATCAACATTCACGCCACAGGCCGGGTGACGCCGCAGGGCGTGGGCTTTTTCGGCTGCGGCTATTCCACGCCCACACCGTTCGGCACGCCGAGCGAAGCCGGCGAGGAGCGCATCGCGGCCTGGCTCGAAGCCGCGCACGCCGCCGTGGCCCATTGCCCGCACCTCGTCATGGTTTGCCACACGCCGCCGTACGGCACGGCGACGGACGTGGTCGGCGGCGGAACGCATGTGGGAAGCAAGGCGGTGCGCGCCTTCATCGAGCGGGTCCAGCCGGCCGTGTGCCTGACCGGGCACATCCACGAAGCCAGGGCCGTGGAGGTCCTCGGCGCGACCACGGTGGTCAATCCCGGCGCGCTTTCCGGCGGAGGCTACGCGCGGGTGTCCTTCGCGGACGGGGCGCTGGCGGCCGAGCTGCTGTCGTTTTCGTAGTCCGGGCGCGGCGCGGGGTCAGCGTCCGGGAGGTGTTGATGTTCGTCGTCAATATCATCGACATCGTCTTTTACCGGGCTTTCCTGTCCAAGGTCTACCTGACGGCCGGGGTGGAGTACGCTTTCGCGTTCCCGGAAGAAGGGCAGGTGGACGTTCCCCTCGGGGAGTCCGTGCCGGACGCCGTGCTGCTCCAGGACTCCTACATGAGCCTGGAAAGCGAGCAACTTGTCGCACGCATCCGCGACGCGGGCCGGGAGGCGGGGCGGACCATTCCCATCCTCTACCTGCTGCCGTTCGAGGAGGGCGACGCCCCGGGCATGGCCGCCGTGCCGGAAGGCCGGGACATCCATCCCGTCAACCGCCGCAACCTGGCCGCGGTGTTGCAGGAAATCAAGGAACTGGCGCAGTCTCGCGACAAGCGGCCTGCGGCGCGGGAAATCCTCTTCGTGGACGCGGGCAGGACGTTGCTGCACGTGGTGCGCGCGGCCCTGTCGCCCTCGGGGTTCCGCGTGGTCGCGGCGCGCAATGCCGAGCAGGCCTTGAGCCTGTGCGGCCGCAGGGATTTCGAGCTCGTGCTCACGAGCGTTTTTCTGCCCGGGCTCTCGGGCCTGGACCTGTGCCGGCGGCTCAAGGAGGAAAACCCGGGCCGCTACCTTCCCGTCGTCATCCTGTCGAGCAGCGACGATCCGCTCGACATGGAAACGGCGTTTTCCTGCGGCGCGGACGACTACCTGCTCAAGTCCTTCACGCCCGAGATGCTGGCGTCCAAGGTCTCGGAGCACCTGGACCTCGTCGAGCGCAAGCGCCACAACAAGATTCTCGTCGTCGACGACGCCAAGCTCATCCGGGAGCTGTTGCGCCACAGCTTCATCAAAAGCGGCCTGTTCGTGCTCACGGCCCAAAACGGGCGTGAGGCCCTGGAGCTGGCCCGGGAGCACAAGCCCGACGTGGTGGTCACGGACATCGAGATGCCGGAGATGGACGGCTACGCCCTGTGCGAGAAATTGCGCGACGAGCCGGAACTGCGCCACACCCTGGTCGTGATCATGAGCGCGCGGGGCAGGCAGAGCGACATCCTGCGCGGCGAGCGCCTGGGCGTGTCGCGCTATTTCGTCAAGCCTTTCGACGTGGAGAAGATGCAGCTCGTGGTGGAGCAGCTCCTTGCCGAAAGCTACCGCCACGTCAAAAAAGAGCACGAGCACGTCCTGGCCAGCATGTCCGCGCTCATTACCGCCCTGGAGGCGCGCGACGAATACACCAAGGGCCACACGGCCCGCGTCTCGCGCATGGTCATGCGGCTGGGCCGGGCCATGGGCCTGGACGACAAGGCGCTGCGCGAGATCGAGATCGGCGCGAACCTGCACGACATCGGCAAGATCGGCGTGCGCGACGCCGTGCTGCTCAAACCCGGCCGGCTCACGCCCGAGGAATATGCCAAGATCCAGGAACACGCCGTCATCGGCGCGGAGATCCTGCGCCCCATCGTCTCCCTGGTCCCGATCCTGCCCCTGATCCTGCTCCATCACGAGCGCTGGGACGGCCGGGGCTATCCC
>DQED01000163.1:0-12447 GCA_003525525.1 Desulfovibrio sp. | reverse complement strand
GACGCCTTCGACGCCATGACCACGGATCGTCCCTACCGGCGGGGCATGCCGCTTGATGCGGCGCTTTCCATCATCGAAGAGGAAGCCGGGCGGCAGTTTTGCCCGACCTGCGCCGCGACGTTTCTGCGCATGCTGCGCGGGGAGGCATGCGGTCCGGCCGCTGAAGAGGCTGAAAATATACCATGATCTTGATGAGTTGGAACGTAAACGGCCTGCGGGCCGTGGTGCAGAANNGGCGCGGACGTGGTCGGCATCCAGGAATCCAAGATACAGCCCGGCCACGAAGCCGATTTCGGCCATACGGAGTCCTACAAGACCCTGTGGGCCAGTTCCGTGGTGAAAAAAGGCTACTCCGGCGTCGGGTGTTTCTACCGCGTGGAGCCGCGCAGCATTTCCCTGGAGTTGCCCGATCCCGCCTACGGCGGCGAAGGGCGGCTCGTCCAGATGGAGTTCGACGACTTCTATTTCTTCAACGTCTACTTTCCCAACGGCGGTCGCGGGCCCGAGCGCCTGGCCTACAAGCTCGGCTACTACGACGCCTTCCTCGCCCATGCCGAGGCGCTTCGCCGCGACAAGCCCATCGTGGTCTGCGGCGACTTCAACACCGCCCACACCGCCCTGGACCTGAAAAACGCCAAGGCCAACGAGAAGACCTCCGGCTTCCTGCCCGAGGAGCGGGCCTGGCTCGACACGTTCGTCGCCGCCGGCTACGTGGACACGTTTCGCCTCTTTACGCAGGAAGGCGGGCATTACACGTGGTGGGACTACCGCTTCAAGGCGCGCGACCGCAACGTGGGCTGGCGCATCGATTACTTCTTCGTGTCCGAGGAACTCAAGCCCAAGGTGCGCCGGGCCTGGATCGACGCCGCGGTCATGGGCTCGGACCACTGTCCGGTGGGGCTCGAGCTCGACGTTTCGTGACGCATGTAAAATCCTTGGCGACTCCGAATCGGCTTGCGTCGCGGGCTGTTATCCTCCGGGCATACCCGGTTCGCTTGGGGGATGATCCCGGCCTCCCATGATTTCTTTGACCGTCGCTTCCATTTTATTGTAGGCATATTGCTCATAACCAGCTTGAGGGAGGAATTGCGATGAAAAGGCTTTTCACGGCAACGACCATGCTGGCGCTGCTTTTGGCGTGTTGCGCCCTGGCCCTGGCCTCTTCCGGCGGCCCGGGACTGAACGCGGACGAGGCCCTGGCCAAGCTCAAGGAAGGCAACACGCGCTACGTGGCCAAGGCCAGCGTCGCGCCGCGCCAGGACGCCGCCCGTCGCCACGAAACCGCGATCGACGGACAGCATCCCTTTGCCACCATCCTTTCCTGCGCCGATTCCCGCGTGCCCCTGGAGATTCTCTTCGACCAGGGCGTGGGCGATATCTTTGCCGTGCGCGTGGCCGGCAACGTGGCCGGCGTGGACGAGATCGGCACCATGGAATACGGGGCCGAGCACCTGGGCGTGCCGGTCATCGTGGTGCTCGGGCACACCAAATGCGGCGCGGTCACGGCCGTGGTCAAGAACGAGCCCGTGACCGAAAACATCGGCCAGCTGGTCGCGCCCATCGTGCCGGCGGTAAAGTCCGTCAAGTCCCGCTTCGCTACCGCAAGCCTGGATGAGGTGATCAGCAAATCCATCGAGGCCAACGTCTGGCAGGCCATCAGCGACATCTACGCCAAAAGCCCGCTGCTCAAGAAGATGGCCGCCGCCGGCAAGGTCAAGGTCGTCGGCGCGCTCTACGACATCGATTCCGGCAAAGTGCAGTGGTTCGGCGAGCATCCGAGCAACGCCAGCCTGCTCGGCAAATAGCGTTTTCGTTTCGCTTGTTCCAAAAGCGGTCCCCGCGGGGGCCGCTTTTTGTTTTGGCCTTTGCCGGCAAAACTGATAGGCCCGGGGCGTGCGCGCCATCGTCCTGGTAGTTTTCGTTTTCGTGTATGCGGCCATGGCCCTGGGGCGGCTGCCGGGACTGGCCTTGGACCGGGCCGGGGCGGCGCTGCTCGGGGCCATCGTCCTCGTCGCTTCGGGCCTTCTGACCGTGCCCGAGGCTTTGGGCGCGGCCGACGCCCCCACGCTGGCCTTGCTCTTCGGGCTCATGGTCGTTTCGGCGCAGTTGCGCCTGGGCGGGTTCTACACCGCCGTCAGCCGCCGCATCACCGCCGCCACGGCCTCACCCGCGGGGCTGCTTGCCCGCGTCATGCTCGCCGCCGCGCTGCTCTCCGCCGTTCTCGCCAACGACATCGTCTGCCTGGCCATGGCCCCGATCCTGGTCGAGGCGACCCTCGCCCGGGGCCTTTCCCCGTTGCCGTATCTCGTCGGGCTGGCGCTTGCCGCCAACATCGGCTCGGCCGCGACCCTGATCGGCAATCCGCAGAACATGCTCATCGGCCAGGTGGTCGGGCTTCCCTTCCTCGGCTATCTCGCGGATGTCTGGCCCTGTGTGGCCGCTTCCCTGGTTTTGGCCTTCGCAGGCGTGGTCGTGGCCTACCGGGGGCGTTTCGCCGGTCCGCGCCTGACGCTCGCCGTGGCCGCGCCGCCGTTTCACGCCTGGCAATCGGCCAAGGGGCTGGCGGCTTTTGGCGTGTGCATGGCCTTTTTCTGTTTTGGCGGCGCGCCGCGCGAGAACGTGGCCCTGGGCTGCGCCGGGGCGCTGCTTTTAAGCCGCCGCATGACCTCGCGCGAGACCCTCTCGCTTGTGGACTGGCAGTTGTTGCTTCTTTTCCTGGGGCTTTTCGTGGTCAACCGCGAAGTGGCCGCGGCCGGGTTCCTGACCGATCTCCACGACGGCCTGGGGCGCGCCGGCATCGACCTCGCCCGCCCCGGCTGGCTTTTTGCGGCCACGGCCGCCATTTCCAACATCGTCTCCAACGTGCCGGCCGTGATGTTGCTGCTGCCCGGGCACGAAAGCCCGCAGCAGGCGACGCTTCTGGCCGTTTCGAGCACCCTGGCCGGCAATCTGCTGCTTCCCGGGAGCCTCGCCAACCTGATCGTGGCCGACCAGGCGGCGGGGCTCGGCGTGCGCCTGGGGTTTCGCGAACACGCCCGGGTCGGCGTGCCCGTGACGCTCGCCACCCTCGTGGTGTCGGGGCTTTGGCTGTTCCGGGGATGACACTGGGCGCTGCCCCGAGGAAGGACGGATCTATGGAACTCGTGCGCAAGGCGCTCGATGCCGGCATGGTCCGGGAAGACGACACGGCTTTCGTGCTCTACGACCTGGACCTGCTGGAACGCCGGCTGGGGGATGTCGTCGCGGCTTTCGGGCCGCAGGCGCTGGCGGCTGCCGCGGTCAAGGCCAATCCCTTGCCGCCGGTCCTGGCCTTTCTCGCCGGGCTCGGGGCCGGGGCCGAGGCCGCGAGTCTGCCGGAAATCCATCTCGCCCTGGAGGCGGGAGTCGCGCCCGCGCGCATCGTGTTCGATTCGCCGGCCAAGACCGTGGAGGAACTGCGCCTGGCGCTTGCGCGCGGCATCCACGTCAACGCCGACAATTTCGAGGAGCTCGCCCGCCTGGGCGAACTGGCGGCAACCCTCGGCATCGCGCCCCGGGCCGGGCTTCGCGTCAATCCGCAAGTCGGCCTCGGCCGCATCCGGGCCACGAGCGTGGCCGGGGCCTATTCCAAATTCGGCGTGCCCGTGACGCAGCGCGAGGCCATCCTCGCGGCCTTTGCCCGCCATCCCTGGCTCGACGGCCTGCACGTGCACATCGGGTCCCAGGGCTGCCCGCTGGATCTGCTCGTTGCGGGCGTGGGCGCGGTCTACGACCTGGCCGGGGAAATCGACCGCAGGCTGGGAGGGCGGCGGGTGCGCTGTTTCGACTTTGGCGGCGGCCTGCCCGTGGCCTATCGCGACACGGACGCGCCGCCGACTCCCGAAACCTATGCCGCCGCCCTGGCGGTGCGCTGCCCGGAACTCTTTTCCGGCCGTTTCCGTCTCGTCACGGAATTCGGGCGCTTTCTCCACGCGCCCTGCGCCGTGGCCGCAAGCCGGGTGGAATACGTCAAGCGCCAGATCGGGCACAGGACGGCCGTGCTGCACCTGGGCGCGGACATGTTCGTGCGCGAGTGCTACAATCCCCGCAACTGGCCCCATCGTACGCGGGCGCTGACCCCGGACGGACGGGAGAAGGGCGGTCGCGCATACAGCTGGCACCTGGCCGGGCCGCTGTGCTTTTCCGGGGATTTTCCGGTCTGGCGGGCGAAGCTGCCGGAACTTGCGCCCGGAGACCTCGTGGTCGTGGAAGACGTCGGGGCCTACACCCTGGCCATGTGGTCGCGCTACAACAGCCGGCAGATGCCCCGGATCCTCGCGGCGCGCGGCGGGCGGTTCACGGTGCTGCGGGAACGCGAAACCCCGGCGGACGTGGTCCGCTTCTGGCGCGGCGCGGCTGATGCGCCGACCGGGGGAGAATGACCCGGCAGGCGGTCAGTGGGCAGGCTGGCAGGCGGCATCGGCGAAAGCGTCGCCGCGGCCGAGCAGAAAATCGATTTCCTCGCGGGTCAGGATGCCCGCGTGACGGTTGGCCCGGGGCGCGGGCGCGTCGCGCAGCAGGCGGCGGATTTCCTCCTGCAAGGCGGAACCGCGCATGGGCAGCGTGCATACGGCGCTGCACAGGCCCTGCCGCACGGGGAGCGGCAAGGCGTCCCCGCAGGGCGACCGGAGCAGGGCGATGACTGCGATACAGGGGCGCAGGGCCTTCAGTTCCCGCACGGTCGCCAGTTCCCCGGACGCATCCGGCCCCATTTCGTAAAGCGCCACACGGCATCCCGGCCTTCCCCGCATCAGGCAGAGCGCTTCTTCTCGGTTTGCGGCCGGCAGCACGACAAAGTGGCCGCCGAGCGCCCGGGTCAGAAACGCCCGCGCGCTTGCCCGGGGGGAGAGTATGAGCACGCTCTGGGGCAAGGCGACCTCCTTTTGGCACGGCGCACGTAAACGGGCCGGCATACGGCGGCACTGCGTTCGTATGTGGGATCACCGTGCGTAAAGCAAGTGCCGTGCCGTGTCTGCAATGACGACGGGTTGGACGCGGTCCCCGACGAAGGAGGGAAAGTTCTGCCGGCTTACTTGCGGCAATGCCCCTCGGCCTTGAAGCTCTTGTAGAAGTCGCAGTCGCCCAGGTCGCACGCCTTCTTGTAGTCGGCGCACGCCTTGTCCTGGTTACCGAGACGTTCATACGCCAGGCCGCGGTTGGTGTAGGAGGCGGGATCGCCGGCGCGCAGGCCGATGGCCTTGTCGTAGTCGGCCAGGGCTTCGCGGGGCTTGCCCATGTTGCTTAAGATGTTGCCCCGGTTGTTGTAGAGGTCGGAATCGTTGGGATCGGCGGCCAGGGCTTCGCCAAGCAGGGTCAGCGCGGTTTTCTCGTCGCCGGCTTTGGCCGCTTTGGCGGCCTGGGCGGCCAGGGCGGCGGCGGTGGCCGGGTCGCGCTGCGCGGCGGTCGGCGCATTGAGCGGCGTGCCCTTCGTAACGGCCGGCGCGTTGATCGGTGTCGCAGCGGAAGGAGCCGGGGCGTCGATCGGCGTGCTTTGCGACGCTGCCGGCGCATTGATCGGCGTGCCGCCCGAGGCTGGCGTCGCGTTGATCGGCGTGCCCTTCGCAACAGTGGGCGCATTGATCGGCGTCGCAGCGGAGGGCGTCGGGGTGTTGATCGGCGTGCTTTGCGACGCTGCCGGCGCATTGATCGGGGTTCCGCCCGAGGCTGGCGTCGCGTTGATGGGCGTACCCTTCGACGGCGCCGGAACATTGATCGGAATGCCCTGGGGAGGCGACGCCGCGCCGGCGTCCGCGTTCCGGGATGCCGGGGGCTGGGACGCGGGCGCGGCCACCGGAGCCGGTTGCGGTGCGGCGGGTGTGACCGCCTGCTTGGCCTGTCCCGTGGCGGGCTGTTGCCACAGGCCGCCCTTGGGTTCGGGTGCGGCAGGAGGGTGCCGTACCGGATCGGGCATGGTCAGGGGCGCGGTGTCGGGCTTGGGCGCAGGCACGGCCACCTCGGACGCGTTGCGGCGGTTGAGCTCGTCACGCTCCTGTTCCTCGGTGCGCATGGAGGGTTCGGCCTGCTGCATCTTCTCCAGCCGGCGCTTGAGGATCTCCTCCTGGGTCAGGGCATGGGCCGGCATGGCCGCACCCGCAAGCAGCACGGCCGCAGCCGCGCAGGCAATCCATCGCATGACGCCTCGTCCTTTCCGTAACCGCATGCCGCGTTGTCGCACCAGATGAAAGCCGGGTTACTGCCGCGCCGGAATGGTGAGCACCTGCCCGTCGCGCAGGGTGTCCGGGTTCATGTTGCCATTGGCTCGGGTGATGTCTTCGACGCTGATGCCGAACTTGTGCGCGATGCGCGAGAGGTGGTCGCCGCGCTGTACCGTGTACTGGGTGGCTTCGCCCTTTTTGGGGTTCTCGGCCTTGGTTTTGGCGTCTTTCTTGCCTTTTTCAGGCTTGGCCTTGGCCGGGGATTCGCTGCCGGGCGCGGGAATCTCGATGACTTCCTCACCCCGGTAGGGCACGGCGAGTTGGCCGGGATCGCCCGGCCGGGCCTGGCCCGCAGGCGGCGTCGCGGCCGCCGGTGAAGCGGCCTTGGCCGGCGCGGCGGCTTCGCCTTTGAGAAAGGCCTTGTACTCGGTTTCGGAAAGGCTGCCGTCGCCGTCCGTGTCCATCTGGGCATAGATCTCCGGACGCACGTCCGGAAAGACGAACAGCAGTTCCTCGTAGGAAATCTTGCCGTTTTTATCGTGATCGACATTGCGGAAGGAATCTTTGTCCCCTCCGGAACAGGCGCAAAGCGCGGCAAATAGGCCAAGCGCCGCGCAGACGATGATAGGCCGCATAGGCTCCTCGTTTGGGCATTGGAAGGACGACGCAAACGCCGCATTCGAAGCAGCCGCTTACCATGGGGGTAACGGCCAAGTCACGTGAAAAAAAAGTGTGTTTCGGCCGGGCGGCCGTTGCCGGTGGGCTTGCCCCGGGAGGGCGGCGGGGATAGGACGTCGGATGGCCGGACTGCCGGGATGCGGCCCGGGACCGTTCTCACTTTTCGCCACGGGAGGCACGCGATGGATATCAAGGCGCTACGCACGAAGGCCAGGGAGGAACTCAAGGGATTTTGCCGGGTCTGCCCGGTGTGCAACGGCCGGGTCTGCGCCGGCGAGGCCCCGGGCATGGGCGGCATGGGCACGGGCTCTTCCTTCATGGCCAACCTCGCCGCCCTGGACGCCTGGCGGCTCAACATGCGCACCCTGCACGACGTGAAGACCGCGGACACGTCCGTGACGCTTTTCGGGCGCACGCTCTCCATGCCCGTGCTCGCCGCGCCCATGACGGGCGTTCTCTACAACATGGGCGGCAAGCTGTCCGAGGACGTCTTCATCCGCATGATCATCGAAGGGGCCGACGCCGCCGGCACCATGGGCATGTGCGGCGACGGGGCCGACCCGGCCATGTACGGCAGCGGCGTGGAGGCCATCAAGGCGCAGGGCGGCTGCGGCATCCCCATCGTCAAGCCCCGCGCCCAGCAAGCGGTCAAGGAAATGCTGGCCAGGGCCGACGCCGCCGGGGCCGCGGCCGTGGGCGTGGACGTGGACGGCGCGGGCCTGCTCGTCATGGCGCTCAAGGGCCAGCCGGTCTCCCCGAAATCGTTTGCCGAACTGGCCGAGCTCGTGGGCGCGACAAGACTGCCCTTCATCGTCAAGGGCGTCATGACCCCGGACGAGGCCGTCATCGCCTTCGACGCCGGCGCGGCGGCCATCGTGGTTTCCAACCACGGCGGCCGGGTGCTCGACCACGCTCCGGGCGCGGCCGAGGTGCTGCCCGAGATCGCAAGCGCCGTCCGGGGCCGGGGCGTGATCCTGGCCGACGGCGGGGTGCGCACCGGAGCCGACGTGCTCAAATATCTGGCCCTGGGCGCCGATGCTGTGCTCATCGGCCGTCCCCTGGTGGTCGGGGCCTTCGGCGGCGGGGCCGAGGGCGTGGCGACGCTGCTGCAAAAGCTCAAAAGCGAACTGACGTCCGCCATGCTGCTGACAGGCACGGCCTCGGTGCGCGCGGTTTCCCCGCGCATCCTGCGCCCCGCAGCCGTGCGCTGAACACACTCCGGCACCAATGCAAACGCCCTCCCCGGGTTACCCGGGGAGGGCGTTTGTATTTGCGGTCGTGCGCGGCAGGTTATTCGCCGGCCGTTTCTTCTTCCTTCCAGGCCAGCTCGATGGAGAGCTTGCGCTTGGACTTGCCGGGTTTGACCTTCTGCTTGAAGCTGATTTCCAGCTGGGTCAGCAGCGGCAGGTCGATGCAGACCGGGCCGTCCTCGGTGGTGGCGGCCAGCTTGCGCTGGCGCAGGCCGTCCACGAATTTCTCCAGGACGACGGCGGCATCGTAGGTCAGCATTTTCTCATCGCAATGGAACAGGTCGGATTTCTCGCTCATGATGCGCTCCTTTTCGGATGGCATTTGGGTTGCACAGGGAATATTTAGACCTCCATAACCATCTTTCCCGCCGTTGTCATGACGGCTGCGCGAAAAAACGGCTGCGTCCGGGCGACGGCGCTTCTCAGGCGGGCAGGAAATCGTAGGCGCCGGGCCCCTGAAGGAGGAGCAGTCGCGCGGGCGTCTCGCCGGCGTTGGCCACTTCGTGCACGCGCCCGGGCGGCACGCGCGAGGCGTCGCCGGGGCCGAGGGCCAGGGTTTCCTCGGGATTGTGGAGCGTGACCACGGCCGCCCCGGAGAGGCAGAAGGTGTGGTCCGTCACGTGGGTATGGCGGTGGGGCGGGATGCGCTGGCCGGGCGCGAGCGTCATGAGCGTCGCGCGCGCTGCGGGCGTGTCGAGGAGCAGTTCCTTGGCGGCGATGGCGTAGGGGGGCGCGGCGTCCTTTCCCATGGCGGCCTCCTGCTGACGCGTCACATCCGGCTGACGATGAGCTTTTTCCAGAGCGAATAGCCGTTTTTGGTCAGGTGGATGCCGTCCTCGGTGAAATTGGGGCCGAGCTTGCCGTCGTCGGCGAGGAAGGAATCGTAGAGGTCGAGGTAGCGGACGAAATGGTTCTGGCGGGCCACCAGTTCCTTGAGGCGGTCGTTTGTGGCGATGACGTCGGCGTTGTCGATGGTATCCGTGCGTGTGGGCAGGATGCTTTGCACGAAGATGAGCGTGTAGGGCGACAGTTCCTGGATTTTCTTGATGATCTTGTCGTAGTTGTCGATGATGCGCTTTTGCGCGCTGATCTCGTTGATGCCGATCATGAGGAAAAGCTTGTGCGGTTTCTGGCGGGCGATGGGCTCGATACGCTTCAGGATGTCCGCGCTGGTGCAGGATTCGACGCCATTGATGAAGACTTTGCGCGGCTGGTCGAACAGATTGTAGATTTCCCAGCCCTTGGTGATGCTGTCGCCGCAAAAGACGATCTGCATGGCCAGAAGCACGGGCAGGGCTGCATTCACGACCGACGACCTCCTGGAGCGGTTATTGCGGGAACGCGCCGCGCAGTCCGCCGCGGCGCGGGCTGTGCGGATACTTTACGTAATAATGCGATCCGCTCCGGTCAAGCGGGGAGGCGCTTCGAGGCGCAACGAAAACGGCCGCGGGCGCGCAGGAACATCTGCAACGCGACGCGGCCGTTTAGCCGTCACGGGAGTGTCGCCGTACGGTCGCGGCAGGCGGCTTCAGCGTTCCAGGGCGACCAGATCCTCGTAGGTTTCGCGGCGGCGGGCCAGGGTGACCTTGTCGCCGTCCACGAGCACCTCGGCCGCGCGTGGCCGGGAGTTGTAGTTCGAGGACATGGTGAAGCCGTAGGCCCCTGCCGAGTACACGGCGAGGAGTTCGCCGGGGGCCATGGCCGGCAGGTCGCGGTCCCGGGCCAGGAAATCGCCGGATTCGCAGATGGGGCCGACCACGTCCACGTTGAGCGTTTCGCGCCCGGCCGGCCGGACTTCGCCGATGGCATGGTAGGAATCGTAGAGCGAGGGCCGGATGAGGTCGTTCATGGCCGCATCCACGATGACGAAATCCTTGCTCGGGGTCTTCTTGGTGTAGACGACCTCCGTGACCAGGATGCCGGCGTTGCCGACGATGACGCGGCCGGGCTCGAGGATGAGCGTGAGCGGCAGCTGGCCCAGGGCCTGGGTCAGCGCCTGGCCGAATTCGCGCGGATGGGGCGGCTCCTCCTCGTTGTACTGGATGCCGAGCCCGCCGCCGAGGTCGAGGTAGCGCGTCTCGATGCCCATGGCGCAAAGCTTTTCGCGGAAAGTCAGTATCTTCTTGAGGGCCTCCAGGAACGGGTCGATGGACGTGAGCTGGGAGCCGATGTGGCAGTCGATGCCGACGGGTGTCACGCCCGGCAGTTCCTTGGCCCGGGCGTAGGCGGCCAGCGACGTTTCGATGTCCAGGCCGAACTTGTTTTTCTTGAGCCCCGTGGAAATATAGGGATGGGTCTTGGGATCGACGTCGGGGTTGATGCGCAGGCTGACGTTGGCGTTTTTGCCCTGGCGCGCGGCGATGGCGCTGATGCGCTCCAGTTCGCCCATGGACTCGACGTTGAACATGAGGATGCCGGCGGAAAGCGCCTGCTCGATCTCGGCGGCGCGCTTGCCCACGCCCGAATAGACGATCTTGGCCGGATCGACGCCGGCGGCCAGCGCCCGGTAGAGCTCCCCGCCCGAGACGATGTCCACGCCCGCGCCCTGGGCGGCCAGGGTTTTGAGTACCGACAGGTTGGAATTGGCCTTGACGGAAAAGCAGGTGAGATGGGGCAGGGCGGCGAAGGCCGAGTCGAAGGCCGTGAAATGGCGGCGCAAGGTGGCGGCGCTGTAAACGTAAAGCGGCGTGCCGTAGGCGGCGACCAGGGTGGAAACGGGGACGTCCTCGGCGTAGAGTTCGCCGCCGCGATACTCGAAATGATGCATGCGTCAGTCTCCTTGGGATGCGGGGCCGCCGAAGCGATTCTTCCAGTCGCACAGTTTCGTCAGGGCCTCGAGCGGCGTCATCCGATCTAGTTCGAGCCGGGAGAGTTCGTCAAGAAGCAGGCTTTCGGCATGCGGCGGCGCGGTCTCGGCCGGGGCGGCGAGGCCGCCGAGGAGGCCGGGCAGGGCGGGCTGGCCCAGTTCGCGCCCGCTGCTTGCCGTCTTGCCCGGTTCGCGGCTGCGCTCGAGTTCGGTCAGGATCTCCCGGGCGCGTTTCACCACGTTTCGCGGCACGCCGGCGAGCTTGGCCACTTCCACGCCGTAGCTGCGGTCGGCGGGGCCGGGCAGTAGGCGGCGCAGGAACACGATGTCGCCCTTCCATTCCTTGACCGCGATGTTGGCGTTGCGAAGGCCGGGCAAACGGCCTTCCAGGGCCGTCAGCTCATGGTAGTGCGTGGCGAACAGCGTGCGCACGCCCAGGCCGTCGTCGCGTCCGCACAGGTCCTCGACCACGGCCCAGGCCAGGGCTAGGCCGTCGAAGGTGGCCGTGCCCCGGCCGATCTCGTCGAGGATGATGAGGCTGCGCCGGCCGGCCTGGCGCAGGATGCGCGCGGTCTCCATCATCTCGACCATGAACGTGGACTGCCCCTGGGCCAGGTTGTCCGAGGCGCCGACGCGGCAGAACACGCGGTCGACGAGGCCGATTTCCGCCCGCGCCGCCGGGACGAAGGAGCCGATCTGCGCCAGGATGGCAATGAGCGCCGTCTGGCGCAGCACGGTCGATTTGCCGGCCATGTTGGGGCCGGTGATGAGCAGCAGCTTGGCGGCGTCGGTAAGCGTCACGTCGTTGGGCACGTAGTTGCCCACGCCCTGCACGGCCTCGACCACAGGATGGCGGCCGGCCTTGATGGCGATGGAGAGGTCCTGGCGCAGCACGGGCCGGGTCCAGTCGCCCGCGGCCGCGGCCGTGGCCAGCCCTTGCCAGACGTCCAGGCGCGCCACCCGGGCGGCGGTTTCCATGATGCGGTCGCGCACGGCGGCGATGCGGCCGCGCAGTTCGGTAAAGAGATTGTATTCGAGGCTTTTGCGCTTGTCCCCGGCGGCGGTGAGTTTTTCTTCCAGCTCCTTGAGCGCCGGGGTCACGTAGCGCTCGCAGTTGGCGAGCGTCTGGCGGCGCTCGAAATGCTCGGGCGGGTAGCCGCCGGCCTTGGAGAGCTCGAAATAGTAGCCGAACACCCGGTTGTAGCCGAGCTTGAGCTTGGGCAGGCTGCATGCCTCGCGCTCGCTGGCGAAAAGTTCCTGGATGCGGGCCTCGCCGTGCTCGGTGAGCTCCATGAGCTCGTCGAGTTCGGGATGGTAGCCCGGCCGGAAGAGCCCGCCCTCGGTGACGAGGACCGGCGGCGCATCCACCAGCGCCCGGTCGAGCAGCTCGCGGATGTCGTCCAGGTCGTCCCAGCCGGAAAAAAGCTCCCGCGCGGCCCCGGGCGCGGCCTCGCCCGCGTCGGCCCGCTCGCGAAGGGCCGGCAGGACGCGCAGCGACTGGCGCAGGGCGGTGAAGTCGCGCGGCGCGGCGCGGTTTAAA
>DQED01000216.1 GCA_003525525.1 Desulfovibrio sp. | reverse complement strand
AAGATTTCCTTGAGCATGAAATGCTTGAAGCCGCCCTTCTGGGCCGCGGACACGTCCCAGCTGATGTGCCGCACCTCTTTTTCCACCGGGGCCAGGGTGGCGGCGTCCAGAACCTGCCAGGAGCCGGCGTCGATNNACCACCTCGCGGGTGTAGGGCAGAAAGGCGGGGATGTCCGAGGCCAGGAAATTCTCGCCCACGCCCACGCCCATGACCAGGGGCGACTGCTTGCGCGCGGCGTAGAGCATGCCCGGGTTGTCGCGGCTGACGACCACGATGGCGTAGGAACCCTCGACCCGGGACAGGGCCTTGGAGATGGCTTCGGCGAGCGAGCCTTTCTCCTTGTAATAGCAACCGACGAGCTGGGCCAGGACCTCGGTGTCGGTATCCGACACGCAGCGCACGCCCGCGGCGGCCAGTTCCCTTTTGAGCTCCTGGTAGTTCTCGATGATGCCGTTGTGGACCAGGGCGATGGAACGGGAGGCGTCGGGATGGGGGTGGGCGTTTTTTTCCGTGGGCAGGCCGTGCGTGGCCCAACGGGTGTGGCCGACGCCCGAAGTGGCCAGGTAGACGTTCTGGGCGGCGAGCTTCGCTTCCAGGTTGGCGAGCTTGCCCTCGGCCCGGACCGTGACGAGGTCCTTGCCCTGCAAAAAGGCTACGCCGGCCGAGTCGTAGCCCCGGTATTCCAGGCGACGCAGGCCTTCGATGATGACCGGAACCGCCGGCCTGTGCCCACAATACCCAATGATGCCGCACATAAGCACTCTCCCGCCGCGCCGTTGGCGCAAGCCGTTGGCTCTGCGCCGCCGCGGACGACCGCCTCGTCCGCATGCGGCCGCAAACCGCATTACGGGGCTTCTTAGCCCGCCTGGGCAGGCGTTGCAACACGCGGCGGAGCCCCTCCCATTCCCGGACGAACCGTTTTTTATGCGGGTAATTACGACCCGCCCGCATTGAGTGAGAAATTTTGACCCAATCCTGCAAACGTAATGGACAAAAGTTCCACGACTACCAACCCGCCAGCATTCCAAATGAAATCGTGACTTCGCCCCTGCGCCGCCGCGCGCGCGACCGCCAAAATGGTGCGGCAAAGTCCCATGTCGTGTCCCCCTTTTGTCACATTCAAATTCATCCCCCTAAAATAACAAAAGATTAATTCAGGACCGGTATTTGCCATACGCTCGCAAACCCCCAAGGTGCGTCACGCGCAAAAGCAACGCATCCTGAAACCGCCCGCGGCTTATGGACGGCTTCTCGAGGCGTTTCTGACGGACTTTGGGGCTGGGGCGGCGACCGCCCCGGCGGGACGCCCCGCGCCGGGACGGCTTTTTGAGTAAACGCGTGCTTTACGGCGGGAGGATTCGGGACGACATAACCCAGAAACGGTGGGGGGATGTGATGACGCTGGCTATCTTGATCGCCATTTCCTTGATGTGGTTGCCCGTGGCCCTGCTCTTCCTCGGCTACGGCGAAGCCAAAGGTACGGGGGCCATCTGCGCCTTCGTCGGCGTTTGCGTTGTTCTTGGCGCCTTCGTTAATGCCGTGCAAAACGACGCCTTCACGGCAGGCCTGCTCTTTGCCCACGGCCTGCTCTATTGCGTGGTGGCCTACGCCCTGCTGGCCGGGCTCTCCGACATGCGCTCAGTCGGCAATGTCAGCTTGACTGTGGCTATTATCTCCTTCATCTATATGCTACTCTACTACCACGTGAAAGGGAGCGGCTACTTCACTCTGGCCTGCGCCGGCTATACGCTGCTCACGCTCGAGGTGTGGCTCAACGCCTACGGCAAACTGTCGGCCAAGCTCCTTGCCTGGTCGCTGATCATATGGGTCCCGGTCGGGCTTTACATCCCGGCCTTTCTGCTTCTGTCGGGCAAGCCGCTGCCGTTCTAGGCGCGCCCTGCCCGTGGCCCGGACCGGTCTGCGGTCCGGGCCTGTCCGGTTTTCGCGTCGTCGGT
This sequence comes from Desulfovibrio sp., assembly GCA_003525525.1. Classification (GTDB taxonomy): domain Bacteria; phylum Desulfobacterota; class Desulfovibrionia; order Desulfovibrionales; family Desulfovibrionaceae; genus Solidesulfovibrio. Next base: position 1,621 of record DQED01000216.1, on the reverse strand, counting down.
TGCGTTTTGGGGAACAATCGCCTTTGGAGGAGGGAATCATGAAACGTGTGTTGTGCATTCTCGCGGCAGCCCTCATGCTGGCGGCCGCCGTCCGCGCCCAGGCAGCCACCGAGGTGCGGATGACGGGCGATGCGCTCGTCTATGGCAACTTCTTCGCCAACCGCAATTTCACCGGCTGGAACAGCGCCAAATGGATCAACGAGGCCGGCGCCATCCAGCCCGCCGGCAGCAGGACCGAAGACCGTTTCGAAATCTGGGAACGCTTCCGCCTGCGCAGCGACTTCGTGGCCAACGAAGCCGTGAAGTTCCGTCTGGGCGTCCTGGTCGAAGACGTCTGGGGCCACGGCACCTTCACCGCGGCCAACCCGACCACGGCCGTGGAAGTCTACCAGGCCTACCTGATGTTCAAGTGGCCGGGCTGCGACATCCAGATCTCCGCAGGCCTCCAGCCCGCGTCCATCCCGCAGTCCTCGTTCTTCGCCGGCAGCATCGTCTTCGACGAAAACGTGTCGTCGCTGATCATCACCGCGCCGCTGATCCAGGACCACCTGAGCATGGTCCTGGCCTACGTGCGCACCATTTCGAGCGACCGCACCTACGCGCCGACCACCACCTCGGTTTATTCCAACGAGGAAGGCTACATGCTGGCCCTGCCCATCACGGTGGAAGGCTTCAAGGCCACGCCGTGGGCGCTGTTCGGCGTCGGCGGCAAGGGCGGCCATTACCTGACCGAAGCCGGATGGGCCGAAGGCCTCATCTCCTCGGGGCTGTTCTCCATGGCGCCCGTTGGCTGGAAGAACAACTTCATCACCGCCCTGTGGGCCGGCTCCACCCTGGAAGTCACCGCGCTCGACCCCTTCAAGTTCTACGCCGACGTGATCTGGGGCCAGCACGGCATGAACGAGTACAGGAAGAACGTGCGCAACGGCTGGTTCATCGACGCGGCCGCCGAATACACCGGCCTGACCATGATGACGCCGCAAGCCTTCGGCTTCTGGTCCACCGGCGAGGACAGCTCCACCCGCAACGGTTCCGAACGCATGCCCAACTTCTTCCCCGGCTCCGGCCGCGGCGGCGAACACAACGGCGGCACCCAGAACTGGAACGCGGGCAACAGCTTCCTCTTCGACGGCGGCCAGGAACTGGTCAAGGGCTCCAACATGGGCATCTCGCCGCTTGGCGCCTACGGTTTCGGCGCGTCGCTCAACAACGTGAGCTTCATCGACCGCCTCACCCAGCGCCTGACCTTCGCCTACGTCCACGGCAACAACTCGTCCAAGGCCATCCGCTACGCCAACTTCATCCTGGGCAGCAACCCGATCTTCCAGATGGGCCGCGACCTCACGGACAAGGAATGGGTCATCGGCCTGAACTTCGACTCCAAGTACATGCTCTACGAGAACCTGGCCCTGATCCTCGAAACCGGCTGGGCCCACCCGAGCGAGTTCCAGAAAAGCGTCTGGGGCCGCCGCCTCGTCAACAAGGCCGAAGACGCCTGGAAGGTCTCCTTCGGCCTCAAGTACACGTTCTAACTGCCAAGCTGCCGCAACCGACGCCAAGGCCGGTCCCCGCACGGGGGCCGGCCTTTTTTTTAAAGATGAAGATGCCTCCGGCGGCCAGG
>DQED01000348.1 GCA_003525525.1 Desulfovibrio sp. | reverse complement strand
GACTACCTGGCCATCGTGACCCTCGGGTTCGGCGAGATCGTGCGCATCGTGCTCAACAACTGGATGGCCCTGACCGGCGGCCCCAACGGCATCCTCGGCATCAAGGCCCCGGGCCTCTACGTGCCGACCTTTGCCGACGGCTCCTTTTCCTTCGAATACCTGCTGCTCAGAAAACTCGAATACCTCTACTACGTCATCCTCGCCCTGGCCGTGTTCACGGTCATCGCCGTCTATCGCATCAATTTCTCCCGCATCGGCCGCGCTTTCGAGGCCATCCGCGAGGACGAGACCGCGGCCGAACTCATGGGCGTGGACACCTTCCGCTTCAAGCTGCTCGCCTACGCCTTGGGCGCGGTCTTCGGCGGGCTGGCCGGGGCGTTTTTCGCGGCGCGCATGCGCTTCGTCAGCCCCGAGAGCTTCACCTTCATCGAGTCGGCCATGGTGCTCGCCATGGTCGTTTTGGGCGGCATGGGCTCCATCCCGGGCGTCATCCTCGGCGCGCTGGCCCTGGTCGCGCTGCCGGAGGTGTTCCGGGAATTCGAACTCTACCGCATGCTGGCTTTCGGCGGGGCCATGGCCCTGATGATGCTGGTGCGCCCGGCCGGACTCTGGCCCGCGGCGCGCCTGGGCAAACGTTCGGACGATTCGGAGTAGCCGTGGCCGCCATCCTCGAACTTTCGGGCGTGTGCGCCCACTACGGCCGCATCCAGGCCCTGCGCGACGTGTCCCTGCATGTGGACGAGGGCGAGATCGTCACCATCATCGGCGCCAACGGCGCGGGCAAGTCCACCACGCTCATGACCATCTGCGGCATCGTCAGGGCCAGCGCCGGCGACGTGCGCTACATGGGCGAGTCGATCCGCGACACGCGCGCGGACCTGCTGCCCGAGCGCGGCCTGTGCCAGGTGCCCGAGGGCCGGCGCATCTTCCCGCGCCTGACCGTGCGCGAAAACCTGGACATGGGCGCGTTTTTCCGCCGCGACGTCGACGAGATCGAAGCCGACCTCGGCATGGTCTACCGGCTTTTCCCGGTGCTCTTCGAGCGGCGCAAACAGCACGGCGGCACGCTTTCCGGCGGCGAGCAGCAGATGCTCGCCATCGCCCGGGCGCTCATGAGCCGCCCGAAGATGCTGCTCCTCGACGAGCCGTCGCTCGGGCTTTCCCCCATGATCTCGCAGCACATCTTCCGCATCATCAAAAACGTCAACGAGGAGCGCGGCATGACCATCCTCCTCGTGGAACAAAACGCCAACATCGCGCTCAAGCTCGCCGACCGGGCCTACGTCCTCGAGACCGGGACCGTGGTCATGGAGGACTCGGCCGAGCGCATGCGCGAAAACACCGACATCAAGAAGGCCTACCTTGGACAATAATCCCGCCCTCGACGCCATCCTGGCCCGGCTGCGCCCGGAAAAGACTGCAGAAATCCGCGCCCTCATCCTCGACGCCATCGCCCGCCAGTGCGGCGACAACCCCGATCCGACCACCCTTTCCCGCTTCCTCGACGACATCCGCGTCGCCCAGTCCATGTCCGGCATCGACATCGACTACGCCGAGCACTACACGCACATGCACCAGGCAGGCGTCGACTTCATGCGCCTTGTGCAGGCCGTGAAGGCCGCGGACAAAAGCGCCTAGCCCCGGCGACACGGCTCCCCGCGGCTAGGCGTCGCCCGCACCCTGTTCCTTCCCCCCTCGCTGCGGCGTGGCGACAGGCCACGGAGAAAGGCGAATGGGTTGTCCCTTTTGCCTTGCCCCAAGCCCGCGCCTTTTTTCCCCACAACGTCCGCATTTCCTGCGGCGCTCTTGCCTGGCATCTGGTTGCTCTATATACGAGCCACGTCCGCTATGACGCGAACGCCGTTCGCGCCCAAAGGAGTGCGCCATGGCCCATGCGACCGCTAACGGAATTCGGATCGAATACGAGACGTTCGGCGACGCCGCGTCTCCGGCGCTCTTGCTCATCGCCGGCAACGGTGCCCAGCTCCTCTTCTGGGATGCCGCCTTTTGCCGCTCGCTTGCCGACAACGGACTGCGCGTCATCCGCTTCGACAACCGCGACGCCGGACTTTCCAGCAAATTCGATGCGGCGGGCGTCCCGGACATCATGGCGACCATCCAGGCCGCCATGGCCGGCCAGCCCGTGCGCGCGGCCTATACCCTCAACGACATGGCCGACGACGCCGTGGGCCTGCTCGACGCCCTGGGCATCGCCAAGGCGCATGTCTGCGGCGCGTCCATGGGCGGCATGATCGCCCAGGTCGTCGCCTACCGCCATCCGCAACGCGTGCGCAGCCTGACCTCCATCATGTCCAACACGGGCAACCCGACCGCGCCCCAGGGCAAACCCGAGGCCATCGCCGCCGTCGTCGCGCCCCCGCCCACGGGACGCGACGCCTATGTGGCGCACAACCTAGCCGTCTGGCGGAAAATCTGGAGCCCGGGATTCCCGTTCGAGGAAGCGCGGGCGCGCGCCTTCCTCGAGCAAAGCTACGATCGCTCCTTCTGCCCGGGCGGCATGGCCCGCCAGAACGTCGCGGTCATTGCCTGCGGCGACAGAAAGCCATCACTCGCGACCATCAAAGCGCCGACCCTCGTCATCCACGGGGCCGACGATCCGCTGATTCCCTTCGACGCCGGCAAGGAAACCGCCCAGGTGGTGCCCGGGGCGCGGCTTATGCGCATCGCCGGCATGGGCCATGACATGCCCACGGGAACCTGGCCGGAAATCGTCGCCGCCATGGTGGCGCTGTCGCGCCAAGAAGCGGCGTGAACACGGCGGGGGGATGGAGAGGAAGAGAAGATGCCTCCGGCGGCCAGGAGGGGCGACGGCCCCTCCTGGACCTCCCGAATGGGGGGTGAGGGGTCCGCGAAGGTTGGGACGGGAGCGGACGAGTTTTTGTTTCCCGGGGCTTGACGGAAAAATTCCGAAGGGTTGGCGTAAAATTTTATCGGATAAATAGGATAAAATTAGTTTTTTAATTTTATCAAGATGTTCCACGGGCACGCAAGAAACCGCCAGCGTGTTCCAAATGCGTCCAACACCTTTCCGGCACTGAATTTCCCGCTCCAGATCGCGCACCCGTATTCTGCGAAAACCCGTCGTTGACACCCCGGCGCGGTTCTCCCATACATTCTGACTGCGCTGGTGTTCGCCCGCATCGGGGAGGAGCGGGGGAACGGCAAGAGGGAATCCGGTGCGATTCCGGAGCTGCCCCGCAGCGGTAAGCGAAAACGACCCCCGTCATGAAGCACTGGGCCTCAGGCCCGGGAAGCGACGGGCAGTAGGCCGCCGGCGAATGTCGCCGGTCCGTTCGCGAGCCCGAAGACCTGCCAGTGCCCGCCGGCCGCAAGCCGGCGGCGTCAAGGGTGCCTCGCGGGAGGGCGACCCGGCCGCAACGACGCAGGAGGCGCGCCGTGCGGCCCTCGCATCCGTCAACGGCGCGCTCGCGCCATTTCCGAACAGGGAGAGACAGTCCATGCTTTCGCCGTCCGAAAACGGCAACCTTGCCGTCGCTGTCGTGCGTCCCGAGACCGATTTCGACAATCCCCAGGAAAAACGTCCGACCGTCGCCGCCGTTCCGGCGCGCATCCGCAAGCGCGACGGACAAATCGTCACCTTCGACGCGGACAAGATCCACTCCGCCATCCGCCGCGCCGGCGCGGCCACGGGCGACTTCGGCGACGACGAGGCGAGGCTTCTGACCGCGCAGGTCGTCAAGGTCCTGGCCCACCGTTTCGTCGGCCAGATCCCCGACATCGAACGCATCCAGGACGTGGTCGAACAGGCGCTCATTTCCGCCAACCACTTCCGCACCATGCGCGCCTACTCCGTCTACCGCGAGCAGCGCGCCCGCCTGCGCCAGGACAAGAAGACCGTGGTGGACGTGGCCGCCTCCATCAACGAATACCTCGACCGCCAGGATTGGCGCGTCGCGGCCAACGCCAACCAGGGCTATTCGCTGGGCGGTCTCATCCTCAACGTCTCGGGCAAGGTCACGGCCAACTACTGGCTCTCCCACGTCTACCCGCCGGAAGTCGGCGCGGCCCACCGCGAAGGCGACCTGCACATCCACGACCTCGACATGCTCTCCGGCTACTGCGCCGGCTGGTCGCTCAAGATGCTGTTGCAGGAAGGCCTCAACGGCGTGCCCGGCAAGGTCGAGGCCAGACCGCCCAAGCATCTCTCGAGCGCCGTAGGGCAGATCGTCAATTTCCTGGGCACCCTGCAAAACGAATGGGCCGGCGCGCAGGCGTTTTCGAGCTTCGACACCTACATGGCCCCCTTCCTGCGCAAGGACAACCTGTCCTACGAAGAGGTGCGCCAATCCATACAGGAACTGATTTACAACCTGAATGTCCCCTCGCGCTGGGGCACGCAGACGCCCTTTACCAACCTGACCTTCGACTGGAACTGCCCCGAGGACCTCGCTTCCCAGCATCCCCTCATCGGCGGCGAGGAAATGCCGTTCACCTACGGCGACCTGCAGGCCGAGATGGACATGATCAACCGTGCCTACATCGAGGTCATGACCGCCGGCGACGCCAAGGGACGCGTTTTTACCTTCCCCATCCCCACCTACAACATCACCAAGGATTTCCCCTGGGAATCGCCCAACGTGGAGATCCTGTTCGAGATGACGGCCAAGTACGGGCTTCCGTACTTCCAGAATTTCGTCAATTCCGACCTCGAGCCCGGCATGGTGCGCTCCATGTGCTGCCGGCTCCAGCTCGACCTGCGCGAGCTGCTCAAGCGCGGCAACGGGCTTTTCGGCAGCGCCGAGCAGACCGGGTCCGTGGGCGTGGTCACCATCAACTGCGCGCGCCTGGGCTACCTCCACCGCGGCGACTGGGACGGCCTGGTCTCCCGCCTCGACGCCCTGCTCGGCATCGCGCGCACGAGCCTCGAGATCAAGCGCAAGGAGATCACCCGCCGCATGGACGCCGGGCTCTTCCCCTACACCAAGCGCTACCTCGGCACCTTGCGCAACCACTTCTCGACGATCGGCGTCAACGGCATCAACGAAATGGTGCGCAACTTCACGTCCGGCGCGCACGACATCACCACGTCCGAAGGCCACGCCCTGGCTGTGAAGCTCCTCGACCACGTGCGCGAGCGCATGACCGAGTTCCAGGAGCAGACCGGGCACCTCTACAACCTGGAAGCCACCCCGGCCGAAGGCACGACCTACCGCTTCGCCCGTGAGGACCGTAAACGGTTCCCCAACATCCTGCAGGCCGGAACGGATGACAAACCGTATTACACCAACTCGTCCCAGCTGCCCGTCGGCTTCACCGACGACCCCTTCGAGGCGCTCATGCGCCAAGAGGAGCTCCAGCGCAAATACACCGGCGGCACGGTGCTCCACCTCTACATGGGCGAGCGCATCACCAGCGCCGAGGCATGCAAGAATCTCGTGCGCCGTTCCCTTTCCCGCTTCGCCCTGCCCTACGTGACCGTGACGCCGACGTTCTCCATCTGCGACGTCCACGGCTATCTTGTCGGCGAACAGCAGACCTGCCCGCACTGCGCCGCCGAAGGCCGCGAGCAGCCCTGCGAGATCTGGACGCGCGTCATGGGCTACTACCGGCCCAAATCGGCGTTCAACACGGGCAAGCAGGGCGAATACGAAGAGCGGGTCTGCTTCAACGAACCGAACGGCCTCGCGGCCGGCGCAAGCGCCGACGCCGTGTAAGGAGGAACGCCATGGAACAGGTGCTCAAGGCGGCTTTCATTTTCGTCGCCCCGGAAGCCGGCCCCGGCCTGGAGCGGGTCTGGGTGAAGACGCCCAAGGTCCATCTGCTGGCCGTGGGCGTCGGCGACTACGAACAAGCGGTAGCCGTGGCCAGGGATGTGGTGGCCAACGAAGGCATCGCCGCCATCGAACTGTGCGGCGGCTTCGGCCACGCCGGCGCGGCCATGGTCGCGGCGGCGGTTTCGGTGCCCGTGGGCGTGGTGCGCTTCGACGTCCACCCGGGCCTTGGCGGCACAAGCGGCGACACGCTGTTCGCCTAGCGGAGCCGCGCGGCCGGGTGCGCCCCTTGACGTCGACGCCAAGGGCGGGCCAAAGGGGGGCATGAGTTCCCCCAAGGGCCGCAAAGGTCCCCCCCTATGGACGGACTGACCATCGGCGGCGTGACGCCGCTTTCGAGCCTCGATTTCCCGGACGCCCTGGCAGCGGTCATCTACTGCCAGGGCTGTCCTTGGGGTTGTCCCTACTGCCACAACGAAGCGCTGCGCAAGATCGGCGGGGAAGGCGCGCGCGACGCGGCTTCGGTGCTGTCCTGGCTGGAAAGCCGCCGCGGCCTGCTCGATGCCGTGGTCTTTTCCGGCGGCGAACCCACGCTCCAGGAAGGTCTCGCCGCGACGCTCGTGGCCGTGCGCGAGCTCGGCTTCAGGACGGGGCTGCACACCACGGGCATGTTCCCCGACGCCCTGGCCGACGTGCTGCCCTTGTGCGACTGGGTGGGGCTCGACGTGAAGGCCCCGCGCGCGGCCTACGACCGCATCACCGGGCGCGCGGGCGGCGGCGAGGCGGCTTTTTCGAGCCTCGCCCTGCTGCTTGGCAGCGCCATCCCCTTCGAGGCGCGCACCACCTGGCATCCCGGCCTGCTCGATACGGACGAACTCGTGGCCCTGGCCCGGGAACTGGCCGCGGCCGGAGCCGACCGCTGGGTCATCCAGGCCTTCCGGCCCGACGGCTGCGCCGACGAGACCCTTGCCGCCGCAGGCGTCACCGCCTTTCCGCCGGACCTCGTCTCCCGGCTCCAGGCCGCCGCGCCGCGCCTGACCATCACCACCCGCTCCTGACGGCAGGTTGCCATGGACACGCCCTCGCTTCACATCCTCCCCGGCGTTGCCGTCCTCCTCGACGAACTGCACTTCACCGCCACGACGGCCGGCGGCCCGGGCGGGCAGCACGTCAACAAGGTGAGCACCAAGGTGACGCTGCTTTTCGACCTCGACGGCTCGCCGAGCCTGACCGAGGCGCAAAAGACGCGCCTGCGCGCGGCGCTCGCCGGGCGCATCGGCAAGGACGGCGTGCTGCGCGTGGTGTCCCAGTCCACGCGCAGCCAGTCCGCCAACAAGGAACTCGCCGTGGACCGCTTCGCGGCGCTTCTGCGCGAAGCCCTGACGCCGCGCACGCCCCGTCGCAAGACCCGGGCCACCCTGGCCTCGAAATTGCGCCGCCTGGAAGGCAAACGCCAGCGCGGCGCGGTCAAGCGCCAGCGCGCCGCCCGCCCCGACGACGGGGAGTAGGCCCCTGGCGGCCTTGACGCCCGCCGTCGGGGCAGGCTAGTGAAGCCTGTCGCAAAATCCCGCGCGACCCATCCCAACTTCCGATCCGGAGCTCGCACCGCATGTCCTCACTGGAACACAAGCGCGCCAAGAAATCCTTCTGGCTCTCCGCGACCAAGGAGCAGGCCAAGGACACGGGCATGGCGCTCGTCCTGATCGCGCTCATCGTCTTTTTCGCCACCCGGGAGATCCGCTACGCGACCATCGCCACCGCGCTGCTGCTCCTGGACATGATCGCGCCGGCGCTGTTCAAGCCGGCGGCCAAGCTGTGGTTCGGCCTGTCCCAAGTCCTCGGCACGGTCATGTCCAAAGTCATGCTGTCGCTCATCTTCTATCTGGTGCTTTCGCCCATGGGCGTTTTGCGAACGCTTATCGGCAAGGACCCCATGCGCGTGCGCCAGTTCAAGAAGGGCGAGGACTCCGTGTTCCGCGTGCGGGACCACCAATTCGTGGCCGCGGACATCGAACAACCGTTCTGAGCCGCGTAAAATGGAACATGCCGGGCGCCCGCCATTGGCCTTGCGGGCGTCTTGGAGTATCGTGCGCCCGCTTCAAGGGCGCAGGGCGCATCGCGCCCGAAAAGGCGGCGGCAACGCCGTCCCCGACATCGCCGATCCGCCGCCGCGTCTGCGGCCGGCCGCTTTTCCTTACGGAGGAACCATGGAATTTTTACGCGAACTTTGGGGCTTTCTGCGGGTCAGGAAAAAATTCTGGCTGTTGCCCATCATCCTCGTGCTGTTGCTCTTCGGCGTCCTGGTGGTCCTGACCAGCGGCACGGCCGTCGCGCCCTTCATCTATACGCTTTTCTAGCCGGACGCGCCCATGGCCGAATACATCCTGGGGATATCCGCCTACTACCACGACAGCGCGGCCGCGCTTTTGCGCGACGGCGAGATCGTGGCCGCCGCCCACGAGGAACGCTTCACCCGCAAGAAGCATGACGCGTCGTTTCCCGAGCACGCGGCCCGCTACGTGCTGGAGGAGGCCGGCATCGGCCTGTCGGAGCTGGCGTCCGTCGCCTTTTACGACAAGCCCTACCTCAAGTTCGAGCGGCTCATGGAGACCTACCACGGCTTCGCGCCGCGCGGCGTGGTCAGTTTCCTGTCCGCCATGCCGGTATGGATCAAGGAAAAGCTCTTCATGAAAAAGATGCTGCGCGAGGAACTGGTCAAGCTCGGCCAGGGCAAGCCGCGCATCCTTTTTCCCGAGCACCACCTCTCCCACGCCGCCTCGGCCTTCTATCCCTCGCCCTTCGACGCCGCCGCCATCCTGACCATCGACGGCGTGGGCGAGTGGTCCACCACGACCATCGGCGTGGGGCGCGGCAAGGACATCACCTTCCTGCGCGAACTGGACTTCCCCCACTCGCTGGGCCTGCTCTACTCCGCCTTCACCTACTACTGCGGCTTCAAGGTCAATTCCGGCGAATACAAGCTCATGGGTCTGGCTCCCTACGGCATCGACGGCTCCGAGCGCGTGGAGACCTACAAGGCCAAGATCCTCGACGAACTGGTAGACCTGCGCCCGGACGGCTCGCTGCTCCTCAACATGGCCTACTTCGACTACGCCACGGGCCTGACCATGTGCCGCGACGCGAAGTTCGAGGCGCTTTTCGGCCTGCCCAAACGCGCCGCCGAATCCGAGCTCGCCCAGGAGCACATGGACATGGCGCTGGCCATCCAGCAGGTGACCGAAGATGTCGTCATGCGTCTGGCGCGCACGGCGCGGGAATTAAGCGGCGAGAAATACCTCGTCATGGCCGGCGGCGTGGCGCTCAACTGCGTGGCCAACGGCAAGCTGCTGCGCGAGGGCATCTTCGACGACGTCTGGATTCAGCCGGCCGCCGGCGACGCCGGCGGGGCGCTTGGCGCGGCCCTGGCCGCCTGGCACATCCAGGGCGGCCACGAGCGCGCCCCCCTGCCGGCCGGCTGCCGCGACCGCATGGAAGGCTCCTACCTCGGACCGCAGTTCACCCGGGCCGACGCCCTGCGCCTGGCCGCCCGCCGCGAAGCGCCCCACACGCTCTACGAGGACTTCGACGCCCTGTGCGTCCGGGTGGCCGACCTGCTGGCCGACGGCAAGGTCGTGGGCTGGTTCCAGGGCCGCATGGAATACGGCCCCCGGGCCCTTGGCGGCCGCTCCATCCTGGGCGATCCGCGCAATCCCGAGATGCAGAAAAAGCTCAACCTCAAGATCAAATACCGCGAGGGCTTCCGGCCCTTCGCCCCGTCGGTGCTGGCCGAGGCCGTGTCCGAATGCTTCATCCAGGACCGCCCCTCGCCCTACATGCTGCTGGTGGCCCCGGTGGCCGAGGCCCTGCGCCATCCCCTGCCGGACGGCTACTGGCAAAAACCCATGTTCGACCGGCTCTACGTCAACCGCTCGACCCTGCCGGCCATCACCCACGTGGACTTCTCGGCCCGCATCCAGACCGTGCACCAGGACACCAACCCCCGTTACCACCGCCTCATCGAAACCTTCCGCGACCGCCACGGCTGCCCGGTGGTGGTCAACACCAGCTTCAACGTGCGCGGCGAACCCATCGTCTGTACCCCCGAGGACGCCTACCGTTGCTTCATGCGCACCGAAATGGACTACCTCGTGGTCGGCGACTGCCTGTTTGGCAAGGACGACCAGCCCGAATACGCCGAATCCGGCGACTGGCGCGGGGAATACGAGCTGGATTAAGGCGAGGACCAAGAGAAAAGACGCCTCCGGCGGCCGGGGGGCTAAGCCCCCCGGACCCCTTGGCTGGGCGCGGTCGGCCGGGCGGTGATGCGTCGGCGGGCGGGCGGAAGAATATGGCGGCTGGAATCGGGCTTGGCCTTGGGGCGGAAGCCGCCCCAAGGCCAAGCCCGATTCCAGCCGCCAACTCGCCAAAAATGGCCCCGAAGCGGGGCCATTTTTATTGTTATGCGACGATGCTCGCTTGCCCTCCCCCATTGGAAGTTTTTGGGGAAGGAGGGGGC
>DQED01000334.1 GCA_003525525.1 Desulfovibrio sp. | reverse complement strand
GGACGTGCTGGACATCCCCGGGCGCGCCTGGTTCACGGCGCGCCGCGACCTGCACGGCGCGCTCTTCGGCCCGGGCAAGGGACCGGGCGCATCCATGGATTTTCACGCCGCCTACGCCCCGGGCAACGCCCTGCGCGAGGACGCGGCCTGGTTCGGCCTGCTCGGGGGCCTGCTCGTGGCGCCCTGCNNGGCGGGGCTTTTTCGCCGGGACGACCTCCTGTGCCGCATCGCGGCCGCGTCGCTTGCCGCCTTCGCGCTGCTGGTGGCCTGCAAGATCACCTGGTTCAGCTACAACAACCGCTTCTTCACGCTCTTTTTCGCGGCGAGCGCGCCCTGCCTCGTTGCGGCGCGGCGCGTCTGGCACGACAGGCGACTGCTTCGCCTGCCGATTCTCGCCGTCGCCGCCACGACGCTTGCGGCCGCCGTCCTTGCCAACCAGGACCGGCCGCTCCTGGACGCCAGATACCTGCCCGAGGCCGACCCGCCCTTTGCGCCGTCGATCCTCGACCGGCCGGGCACGCGGCGCGACGCCTACGCCGCGTTTTTCAACGCCCCGCTCCTGCTCGACTATCTCGCGGACGGCATCTATCCCGGCGGCAAGGGCCTGCTCGTGACCGGCAAGGACAGCGTGATCTACCCGATCCTCTTCTACGCCAGCGCCCAGGACTGGGTCGTGGCCGGCCCGGACGCGCCCATGGCGGCGCTTGGCGACGCGTCTTTCGACACGCGCGACTGCCAGGCGCTTCGCACGGCCGTGGCCCGCTTCGACGTCACGGTGGTCATGGAAAACGAACAGGCGGAGGCTTGCCTGGCCGGGGAGAAGCCGGTCCTGCGCACGCGCGCGCCCTGGGGCGAGGCGCTGGTCTATACGGCGGGCCGCAACGCCGTACGGCCGTAGTTGTTGGAGATAAGGAGAGAAGATGCCTCCGGCGGCNNGGCGGCCGGGGGGGATCATCCCCCCCGGACCCCCTGGACGGAGGAACGGAAGAATGTGGAAGAAAGGATTATTTCGCCAGCCGGACCAGGGCGGCGAAATTGGGGCTGAACATGGCGATGGCCAGCACGGCCAGGGCGATGAGCAGTTTCAGTTGCAGATCGAGGCGCTTGACGTCGCCGCGCATGGACGCGTTTTCCTCGCGCATCTCGCCGCGCAGCTTTTCCAGGTCCGCCTTGGTGGCGATCTCGGCCAGCAGGGAAGAGAGCACGCCCTGGTCCGTGGACTGGATGGCTTCCACCACGGGCTTGGCCGCGTCCGCGCCCAAGGCGTTCTCAATGGCCTTGATCTGCTCGTAGGTCAGCATGGTCAGACAAGGCACACCCGGCCGCTCCCCGTCAAGGCATGCGGCCCACGCAAAACGGGCGGCCCTTGCGGACCGCCCGTTCGTTTTTCGCGTTGGCGTCGCGCCTAGCCGTGCGCGCCGGGGAAGAACACGCCGCTGACGTAGTAGAGGATGAAAAGCAGCGCCGTGCCCAGGCCGAGGCTCCAGGCGATGAGCTTCTTCTCGATGGGCATGAGCGGTTCCCATTCCATTTTCGAGAGCTCTTCGGAAAACGTCGCGTCTTTCTTTTCAGGTTCCATGCAGGCCTCCTTGCGTATGGTTTGACCCGGCTGGGCTAGGAAGCCAGGGGCGGCTTGACGCCATGGAAGAACAGCCAGGAAATGAACAACCCGATCCAGATGATGAAGCCGAAAAGGCTCACGATGTAGACCAGGGCCAACCGGCCGATGCCTTCGTCCCACAGCTTCTTGAAGTTGGACACCACGCCGATGGTGAAAAACGTCAGCACGAAGAAGATGCCCCGGAAGGGCCCGGTGTCGCCGATGGCGGTCTTGCCGAACTTCAGCATGTCGCCGCCCTTGGCGCACAGGACCAGCATGATGATGAAGGTGATGACGTAACCGAGCACGAAGCGCGGGAAGCGGTCGAGGATCGCGCCGAACTTCATGCGCTCGCCTGGCTTGCACTCGATCATGGTGCACCAGATGGCGGCCAGGATGAAGGCCCACACGCCGATGAAGACGTCGATGAAGATCTTGATCGTGGTGGCCGCCATGGTCACCCAGCCTTCCTGGTACTTGATGCTGTCCACGGCCAGGGCCTGGGCGCGGATCAGCGCATCGGTGATGACGCCGGAGGCGATGGCGCCGCCGTCGGACTTGACGGCAAGGCCCATCCACGCGCCGGCCACCATGGGCTCGCCGTACATCCAGTGCTGGGCGACGAAGGGCAGGATCAGCATTTCCACGCAGGTGAACACGACGACCAGGGAGGAAACCATGATCGGGACGATGGGCCGGGCGCGGATCGCCCCGCCGGTGGCGATGGCGGCGGAAACGCCGCAGATGGAGATGCCGGAAGCCAAGGGCGCCGCCCATTCACGGCTGAACTTGAAGTATTTCCGGGAGATGTAATAGACCAGGGCCCAATAGATCAGGTACGCTTCGACGATGGCGCAAAGGCCCCGGAAGATGACCGAGGAGGCCAGACCCAGGGCGTCCACGGACTTGACGCCGAGTTCCGCACCCAGGATGACGATGGCGATCTTGACGAACATCTCGGGCTTGAGCGCGTCTTTGAGCTTGGCCGCGAACCCGGGCATGAAGTTGCCGATGAAGATGCCGGCAAGCAGCGCGATAATGAATCCCGCCTCGCCGGTCAGGCCCATGGCCCAGGACAGGTTGTACTTCTTGAGCTGGTCCGGGGTGGCCGCGATGGTCGCGTAGTGGCCCAGCGCATAGCAGAAGTAGCCGATGAAGAACACGAGCGTGAAGCTCGCCATGAAGCGTTTCGGATCACCGCCCAGGGCCTTGACGCCGAACGCCAGCATGGCCGTGACGAATATCCAGGTCAGGAGCAGCGAAGCGATTCCCGATAACCCCTTATATGCCCCGGTGGCCGCCGAGAAGATCTTGGACGCGTCGGTCCACACATTGACCTTCACGGCCCAGCCGAGCGGATCCACGCCGCCGAAGTTGAAAAGCGACAAGCCGAAAAGGACAAGCCCCAAAATAAGGGCCAGCTTGTCTTCCGTTAGCCATTTTTTTTCCGCCATGACTCCCTCCTTTTGCGTTGACGATGACGCAGCCGTACCGCGACCGTCCGCACCGTGCGCCCTTCCCGCAGGCGCTCTCCCAAGGCCCGTCGGGACGGCCGCCATGCCGCGCCGATCGCTCCCGCAAGGCCGCGCCACGGCGTCGGCCCGCGTTCGCTCCGTCCTCCCTTGTCAGTCCGGCCGGCGCTTCGCCCGGGAATTCCCTCCCCGAAACCGTCGCCGCCGCAGGGATCCGTGTCCCCGTTGTCCCGTAAGCAAGTCCGGGACCACTTTTCCATGCAACGCCAATCATCTGATATAAAAGAATATTTCTCGCAGACGCGGCCAAAGGTGCAAACTCGAGTTAGCACCTCGCATCCCGGCGTTCGCATTGCGTTTTTCACGCTTCCGCCCCAAAAAAGGGGACCAGGGGAGGAATCATGGCCAGACAGCACCCCAGCACCATCAAACACCGTTTCGTGGTGGGCCTTTCGGTCATCATGGCGCTGCTCGGCGTCTTCTTCGCCGTGATCATCTCCATGAACCTGCGCAACCAGCTCGTCACCGACACCGAGCACAAGGCATCCCTGGTCCTGTCCCAGGCCGAGGCCGTGCAGGCCTACGTGCGCCAGGTGCTGCGCCCGTCCATGTACCACCTGCTGCCTGCGGACGACTTCCTGCTCGAAGCCATGTCCACCTCCTTCGTCACGCGGCGGGTGATGAGCGACCTCAACATCCAGGGCGACCAGTACAGGTACCGACGGGTGGCCATCGGCTCCCGCAATCCCGACTACGAGGCCGACGCCTTCGAGCGCGAGCTCATGGAGCGTTTCAATAGGGACCCGGAGCTTTCGCGCATCGAGGAGATCACCGAGCGCGACGGCGAAGAAGTGTACGTGGCGGCGCGGCCGGTGCGCCTGGACGCCTCGTGCCTGCATTGCCACGGCGACCCGGCCGCCGCCCCCCGGGAACTCCTCGCCCGCTACGGCGACAAGCGCGGTTTCTGGCGGCACGACGGCGAGCTCGTGGGCGTGGACGCCGTGACCATGCCCGTGGCCGGGGCGCTCGGACAGATCAAGGGCGCGACCATCAGCTTCATGGGCCTTTTCGCCCTGGGCCTCGGCGTCTTCTACCTGACCATGCAGGTCTTTTTCGACCGCCTGGTGGTGGTCAACCTGCGCCGGGTCACGGAGGTGATGCGGCGCTACTTTCCCAAGGAAGCAGGCGAGGAACCCCGGGAGCCCCAGGGCAAGGGCGAGATCGAGGAAATCTATGCCGGCATCGAGGCTTTTGCCGCGCGCCTCAAGGAGGCCCGGGGCAAGATCGAGGACCATGCGCAAAACCTCGAACGCAAGGTCGCGGACCGCACCCTGGACCTGGCCCACGAGGCCGACGAACGCCGCTCGGACGTGGCCCTCTTCGTCGAACTCCTGAGCATCCTCAACATGTCCCAGACCCGGGCCGAACTGCTCTCCGGAGCCCTGGCCCGCATCGCCGACCGCTTCGGCGCATGCACGGCGGCCTACGAATGCGAATTTTCCGGCGGCGGCTCCGTGGTCTGGCCGCCCGGCACGGCCGCGCCTCCGCCTCCTGCGGACTGGCGCAAACTCGTGGCCGGCAACGAACTGCGCCTGGACGCCGACGCGGCGCTCATTCCCGTGCGCACCACGGACGTCAGCCGTGGCCTGCTGCGCCTGTATTTCCCGCCGGATGGCCCCGGCCCCGACCCCGAAGCGGCCGACCTCTACCGGGCCATCGGCCAGCAGCTCGGCATCGCGCTCGAGAACCTCGACGCCATCAACTCCCTGCTCGGGCAAAACACCCTGCTCGCCTCCATTTTCGAGGGCATCTCCGACCCGCTGGCCCTGCTCGACGCCAATTTCGGCGTCATCCTGGCCAACGAGCCCGCCCGTGACCTGGCCCGCGCGCTGCAAAAGGACATGCCCCTCCGACACTGCCCCGCGCCGCCGGCCGGCACGCGACAATCGCCGACGCTGCCGCCGGAGATCTTCGGCCCGCCGATCCCGACGGCGGCGGATGCGCCGGCCCGCTCGCAGGGCAAGGGCTCGGTTTCCACGGTCACGCTCCCCGACGGCCGCTCCTTCGCCGTCACCCGTTATCCCCTGGACGCCTCCACCGGCACCACCGGCCGCATGGTGGTCTACGCCCGCGAAAACACCGCCGAGCGGCGCATGCGCGAACAGATGCGCCAGACCGAAAAGCTCGTGGCCGTGGGCAAGCTGGCCGCCGGGCTCGCGCACGAAATCAACAATCCCCTCGGCGTCATCAGCTGCTATGCGGAACTGCTGCGGGGAAACATCGCCGACCCGCAGGCCCTCGACGACCTCGCCGTCATCGAGCGCCACGCCGTCATGGCCAAGAAGGTGTTGCGCGACCTGCTCGACTTCGCCCGGCCGCGCCCGGCCACGCCCGGCCCCTGCGACGTCGCGTCCCTGCTCGGCAGTCTCTCCCGCATCTTCGAGGTCCAGGCCCAGGCGCGCAAGGTCCGTCTCGCCACGCGCACCGCCCCGTCCCTGCCTCTGGCCAAGGCCGACGCCTCGGGCCTGGAACAGGTGCTTTCCAACCTGCTCCTCAATGCCCTGGACGCCGTCGCGGCCGGGAGCGGCGAAATCGTCATGGAGGCCGACAAGGCCCCGGACGAAGACGCGGTGCGCATCCGCGTGTCCGACAACGGGCCGGGCATCGCGCCCGAGGATCTTTCGCGCATCTTCGACCCCTTCTTCACCACCAAGGAGGCCGGGCGCGGCTCGGGACTGGGGCTGGCCGTGGTCTACGGGCTGCTGCGCGACATGGGCGGCCGGGTCGAAGTGGAAAACGCCGACGGCGCGGTCTTCATCGTCACCCTGCCGGCCTGCGGCCGCGACTGCCAGGAGGATGCCCCATGAACGATACCGCGCCGCGCGTGCTCATCGTCGACGACCAGCCGGACTTCGCCCGCGGCCTCACCCGGCTGCTCGCGCCCAAAATTCCCGAAGCCCGGCTCGACCACGTCTGCTCCGGCGAGGCCGCCTTGGACGCCCTCGCCGCGCACCCCTGCGCCGTGCTCGTCACGGACCTGCGCATGCCCGGGATTTCGGGCCTGGAACTGCTGCCCCGGGCGCTCGCCCTGGAACCGCGCCTGGGCGTGGTGCTCCTCACGGCCCACGGCGACATCGACACGGCCGTGGCCGCGCTCAAGGCCGGAGCCTACGACTTCCTCACCAAACCCGTGGAGTCCGAACACCTGGCCCGGGTCATCGCCAAGGGCCTGGAGCGGGCGGAACTGTTGCGCGAGAACCAGCGCCTGCGCGCCGCGGTCGAAGCCTGCGGCGCAAGCGTCGGTCTCCTCGGCGAATCCCCGGCCATGGCGCAGGTCAAGGAAGCCATCGCCGCCGTGGCCGGCTCGGACTACACCGTGCTCATTCGCGGCGAATCCGGCACGGGCAAGGAACTCGCCGCCCGGGCCATACACAGCCTGTCGCGGCGCGCCGCCGGCCCGTTTCTTTCCGTCAACTGCCCGGCCATCCCGGACCAACTGCTCGAAAGCGAACTCTTCGGCCACGTGCGCGGGGCCTTCACCGGAGCCGAACGCGACCGGCGCGGCCTGTTCCAGTCCGCCAACGGCGGCGTCATCGTGCTCGACGAAATCGGCGACATCCCCATGAGCGTGCAGACCAAACTCCTGCGCGTGCTCCAGGAACGCGAAGTCCGCCCCGTGGGCTCGAGCAAATCCACGCCCATCGACGTGCGCATCCTCGCCTCCACCAACCAGGACCTGGAAGCCAAGATCGCCGACAAATCCTTCCGCGAAGACCTCTATTACCGCTTAAACGTCCTCACCGTGCGCATGCCGCCCCTTCGCGAACGCCGCGAAGACATCCCGTTGCTCGCCACGGCCTTCCTCGCGCGCGCCTGCCGCGAAACCGGCATCGGCGAAAAGGAATTCTCCGCCGAAGCCCTGGCCGCCCTCGCCGGCCGGGACTGGCCCGGCAACGTGCGCGAACTGTTCAACTTCGTGCGCCGGCTCACCGTCTTCTGCCGCGGCGACGTCATCGGCCCCAAGGCCGTGGCCACCGCCGACCCCGACCAGTCCGACCCCATCGACGGCGACGACGAGGCCGGCATGGCCGCGCCCTACCTCGAAGCCAAAGCCCGCGTCGTCGACGCCTTCACCCGCCGCTACGTCGAACGCCTGCTCGGCCAGACGCGCGGCAACGTCTCCGAAGCCGCCCGGCTGTCCGGGCTGGAACGGGTGTCGCTCCAGAAGATCCTGCGGCGATTGGGCATCGCGGCGGAGGGGTATCGGTAATGGCGAGAGGATGGGCTGGGGGTGAAAAGAAGAGGAAGAAAGAGAAAAGAGAAAAGAGACAAGAGGAAAGAGGGAAGAGGCCTCCAGCCTGCTTCCCCTTCCCCGCTACTGTCCGCCGACGATCCGCATGAGGTCCGCGGGCGGCCGGTTGTTTTCCAGGGACAGTTCCCCGAAGGTCATGTCGCCGAAGGCGGTGATGTGGTGCCTGCCCAGGCGTTGCACGGCCACGGACAGGGGGATGTCGTATTCGCGGCAAAAGGTTTGCAGCATCATTTTCTCGAGGCCCGGCGGCGGCGTGGCCTGCAGTGCGGCGGTTTGCGGCGCGAGGGCCTGCGGCTGTTGCTGGACGCCCGGGTGCTGGCCGGGTTGCGGGACGTAGGGAGCTGCGGGAGCGGCGGGAGCGGCCGGCAGCGCGCCATGCCCGTAGCCGGGCAGCGGTTGCGTGGGTTGGCCGGGCTGTTGCGGCA
>DQED01000284.1:581-9979 GCA_003525525.1 Desulfovibrio sp. | reverse complement strand
TGGCGCGCACGGCGGCGATGGCCTCGGGGAAGGCCCTGCGCAGTTCGGCCACGGTGAAGTCGGCCAGGGGCTCGTCGCGAAACGCGGTCAGGCCGTCGATCACGGCCGGCGCGGCCGGGGCCTTGGGCGGATTCTTCTCGAGCTCCCGGTCCAGGGTCTTGTGCGGATTTTCGAGCAGGATATCCTCGGCCTCGCCATCGGCGAAGCTCAAGCGCAGGAAAGATTCGTTGGCCGTATTTTCCAGCAGCCGGCGCACNNCCGTAGGGGCAGTAGAGGCGCACGCGGCCGGCGACCTTGAGCAGGCCCTTGCGCACGGGCTCGGCCATGCCGTAGAGCGCCTGGAATTCGTAGCGGTTCTCGGGGACGCCGAGCTGCGCCGCGGTTTCCATCACGTTGGAGATGGTGCGGATGTTGTGGCTGGCGCACTGGAAGTAGACGAGGTCGCTGTTTTCGAGGATCAGCCGGGCGATTTTCTCGTGGGCGATGTCCGATTCGGGCTTGCGCGTCCAGACCGGCACGGGCCAGCCCATCTGCTTGGCGATGACCGTCTCGTAGTCCCAGTACGCGCCCTTGACCAGGCGCATGCCGAACGGCAGGCCCTCGGCGCGGCCCCACTTGATGAGCTCGGCCGCGTCGTGCTCGGTCTCGCGCAGGTAGGCCTGGAGCACGATGGAAAGATAGGGGTAGTCGCGGAATTCCGCTTCGCTGCGCAGGCGCTTGAACAGCTCAATGGTGATGTCCTTGTACTTGAGCTGCTCCATGTCGATGCACAGCGCGCCGCCCATGGCCATGATCTTGCGGTAGACCGGGCGCATGCGCGCGAGGATGCCTTCGACGGAGCCCTCGAAATCCATGGGCCTGGCCTGGGAGAAAAGGGCCGAGGGCTTGATGGAGGCGTTGACTCTGGGCGCGCTGCCCCAGTCGAGGCCGCCCTCGCCCGCGCCGAAGGGCTTCCAGGACTTCTGCTCGGCCTCGATGGCACCAAGAACCTCAAGGTAGCCGTCGCGGTAGGCGTCGGATTCGACCTCGGACACCGTGGCCTCGCCGAGCAGGTCCACGGTGAAGGCGAAGCCGTCCTTGCGGATCCTGCTTAAATTTTTGACAGCTTCCTTGGTCTGCTCGCCCACGATGAACTGCCGCGCCATGCCCTCGATGTTGGAGCGGATGGCCTTGCCCATGAGCTTGGCGGCCACGCCCCCGAACAGGCCGGATTTCTCCGCGCCCCACTTGAGCACGGCCGGAATGTCGCCGGCGTCGCCGCCCGTGAAGTATTCCTCGATGTGGCGCGACAGGTTGTCCGAGGTGGTCAGGTAGGGCAAGACGTCCACGAACCGAAACAGCTGGACCTTGAAGGCCTCGTTCTGCATGGCCCAGTCCATGACCTTGCCGGTCCAGAAGCCCTTGTTGAAAATGGACGGGGATTCGCCGCGGATGCTGGCGAAAAAGGCCTTGCCGCGCTGGCGGATGGCCTCGTCGAGTTGGGGATTCATTCTTCCTCTCCGGGTTCCGGGGTGACGCCGAGGGGCAGGGCCCCTGTTTCCTTGACGGTTTGCAGCACCACCGTGGTATTGGTGTCGCGCACGGTGGAAAGGCGGCCGATGACCTTGAGCAGTTCGGCCAGGGACCGGGTGTCGGGCACGCGCACCTTGATCAGGTAGGCGGCCGAACCGGCCACGTAGTGCACTTCCTGGACGCCCGGCACCGACGCCAGCTGCTGGCCGGTGTCGATGGCGCCCACGGGTTCCTCGGTCTTGACGAAGGTGAAGGCCGTGAGGTCAAGTTCCACGGCCGACGGGTCGATGCGGGCCTCGTAGCCCGTGATGACGCCCTTGCGTTCGAGCTTGCGCACGCGCTCGAGCACGGCCGAGGGCGCCATGGACACGGCCCGGGCGATGTCGGCGTTGGAGGTGCGGGCGTTGGCCTGAAGGATCATCAGAATCCGACGGTCTATTTCGTCGATCATTCTTAAAAACTCCTGATGTTGAGTTAAAAATTCGATTTTGCTGCGGTTGTCAAGGGGTTTCTTCGGTTTTGCCCGGTTGCGGGCGCAAAAACAGGAAAGGCGGAAACATGGCCCGGTTCCGACAGGTTGCGGCGGCGTTCCTGCTGCTGTTGTTCGCGGCGGGGACGGCCCTGGCAGGCGGGGAGTTTTCCCTCACCATCCTGCACACCAACGACATCCACGCCCATCTGGCCTCCTTCGACGCGTACGGGGCGTTTTGCTCCAAGGAAAAGGACGCGGCCGGCAAATGCCAGGGCGGCGCGGCCCGGCTGGCCACGGCCGTGGCCCGGGAACGCGCCAAGGGCGGCAACTTCCTGCTGCTCGACGCCGGGGACCAGTTCCAGGGCACGCTCTTTTTCACCAAATACAAGGGCCAGGCCTGCGCCTTTTTCATGAACCGCCTGGGCTACGACGCCATGGCGCTCGGCAACCACGAGTTCGACGACGGCCCGGGCACTTTGGCGAATTTTATTCGGTCCCTCAAGTTCCCTTTGCTCGCCGCCAATGTCGATGTGGAACATTCCCCGGAACTCAAAGGACTTGTCGCGCCGTACGTCGTTCGGGAAGTGGCCGGGCACAAGGTCGGGATCATCGGCGCGACCCAGCCCAAGGCCGACCGCATCTCGAGCCCCGGCCCCAACGTCTCCTTCCCGGCGTTTCTGCCGTCCATGCAAAAGGCCGTGGAGGCGCTCAAGTCCCAGGGCGTGGACGTCGTCATCGCGCTCAGCCACGCGGGCCTTTCCGGCGACAAGAAGCTGGCCGCGTCCGTGCCCGGCATCGACGTCATCGTCGGCGGCCACAGCCACGTGCTTCTCGGCAACGGCTATCCCGAGGCCGTGGGGCCGTGCCCGCTCGTGGTGAACGGCCCGGACGGCGGCAAGGCGTACATCGTCACCGCCGGCTACTGGGGCCGCTACCTCGGCGTGCTGCATGTGGATTTCGACGCGGCCGGCCATGTGGCCAAGGCCTACGGCAATCCCGTGCCCCTGGCCGCGTCCGTGCCCGAGGAGCCGGCCACCCTGGCCGAGGTGGAGCGTTTCGCCGCGCCGCTGGCCGCCTACCGCAAGACGGTGCTCGGCCGCGCCGAGACGGCCGTGGGCGCGTCCATGTGCCGCCAGGAGGAATGCGCCGGCGGCGATCTCATGGCCGAGGCCCTGCTCGCCGGCGGCCGTTCGCGCGGGGCCGTGGCCGGGCTCTACAACGGCGGCGGCGTGCGCGCGGGCATCGCCCCGGGCGAGATCACCCTCGGCGACGTGCTCACGGCCTTTCCCTTTCCCAATACGCTGGTGGTGGCGACGCTTTCCGGCGAGGATCTGCTTGCCGTGCTCGAACACGGCGTCTCGGCCGTGGGGCTGCACGAAGGCAGCGGCCGTTTTCCCCAGGTGGCGGGCATCCGTTTCGCCTATGACCTGACGCGGCCCGTGGGCAAGCGCATCACGGCCGTGGAAGTGGCCGACGCCGCCGGCCGTTTCGCGCTGCTCGATCCCAGGGCCGACTACCGCCTGGCGCTCACGGACTTCCTGTTCCGGGGCGGGGACGGCTATGCGGTGTTCGGGAAAAAGGCGCGGGACGTGGACGGGGACGGCGATCCCGCGGCGGACCTCGCCGCCGCCTGGATCAAGGCCCATTCGCCGCTCAAAATCGAACTCGACGGCCGCATCACGGCGTCGGGCGTGCAGTGAACATGGGAGGGGAAACGCCTCCGGCGGCCGGGAGGGACGCTGTCCCTCCCGGACCGCCCCTATGGGGAAATCCGACCACGAAGAGCGGCCGATGGACTTTTGACCGGGGTTTCCGTAGTGCGGAAGGCAGCCTACCACCATCGCAACCAAGGGAAAAGGACCGCCATGCCGTCCGCGACCGGTTTCATGCCCCTGCCCGCCCTGCCCGTTCCCTCGCCGGAATTCTTGCCCGCCATCCTGGACGCCCTGCCCCTCTGGGCCCTGACGAGCGAGCAGAAGGAACTGCGCCTGTCCCTGTGCCGCATCCTCCTCGGGCAGGACAACGCCGACTGCCTGGCCGCCGCGCAGGGACTGCTCGCCCTGGCGTTCGCGGAAAACCCCTTCGACGCGGCAAGCCTCGCCCTCCTCGAAGAAACACAGCGCGACCGCCCCTTCCTGCCGCCCCGGGCCGCGGCCACGGTGCGCCTTGTCGCAACGGCCATGCACCACGCGCCGACGGACATTCCCTTCGAACAGATTCGCGCCAGCGGCGACGCCGACCTCGTCGCGCGCTACCTGGAAGTGGCCGCCAAGGACAAGACCCACGCCCTGGGCCGACTCGCCCCGGCCTTCGGCAGCCTGTGCCGCCTGCCGGACGCAGGCCTCGCCACGGCCCTTCTCGACGGCTTCGCCGGGAGCATCCCGCCGCCCCTTTTCGCCCGGCTCGCCGCCGAACTGGCCGTGCTGCGCCTGCCTCCGGAAACCGCCCTCGAAAAACTCGCCGCCCTCGACCCGGACGCCTGGGGCCTCTATGCCGCCATCGCCGCCTCGCACTGCCTGGAACGCCTGGGCCGCACGGATGAAGCGCTCGCCGCCTGCCTCGGCACATGGCGCGCGCTGCCCCAGCACGGCAACCTTACGCTTCGCGCCCATGCCCTTTCGCGCCCCACGCCCGCGCCGCCCGCCCCGGAAGCCGGCGAAGCGGCCGTGTGCCTCTACTCCATGAACAAGGCCGAACTGTTCCGGGAATGCCTCACTCACCTGGCCGCAACCGACCTCGGCGGCGCGCTCGTGGCGGTCCTCGACAACGGCTCCAGCGACCACACGGCCGACGTCCTGCGCGACGTGGCCCCGCTTTTTCCCGCAGGCCGCTTCCGGCACGTCGCGCTGCCCGTCAACATCGGCGCGCCCGGCGCGCGCAACTGGCTGCTCGCCCTGCCCGAAGTCGCCGCCTGCCGCAACGTGGCCTTCCTCGACGACGCCTTCCCCGAACCCGACTGGCTCGCCCGGCTCCTGCAAACCGGCCGCGACCACCCCGATGCCGGGGCCATCGGCTGCGCCATCGTGGACAAGGACGCGCCAAACGACCACCAGTCCGCCGACTTCAACCTCTTCCCGCCGCAAACGGGTGAGCAAAACCTGCCCGAAACCAACGAACGCCTCTTCGTCTGCGAACCCTGCCGGGGCGCGCCGGACCTGGGACTCTACGCCTACACCCGCCCCTGCCTCTCCGTCTCCGGCTGCTGCCACCTGCTGCCGCGTGCCTCCCTCGAGGCAGTCGGCGGCTTCGACATCCGCTTCAACCCCACCCAGTTCGACGACCTCGACCGCGACATCCGCGCCTTCCTCGCCGGCCGCCCCGCCGTCTACGACGGCACCGTCCGCGTCGCCCACAAGCAGGGCTCGAGCCTCGCCATGGCGCAGGACATGGCGCAAGTCGCCCACATCATGGGCAACAAGATCAAACTGGAACACAAGGTTTCCGACGCCGACGCCGAGCGCCTCTGGCGCGGCAATTTGGAGTCGCTGCGGGAGGATTTGAGGGGGAAATACGCGGAAGTGCGGCGAATCACTGACGGAATGGAGAGGGGAAAGAACGAATGAAACTGCCTTGCATGTTTCCTCTTCTCCCTTCTCCCACCTCACCGCGTCACTTACGGCGCGGCGACCAGTTCTTGGCCATGGTCTGGATGGATTCGACCTGGCGCGGAGCGAGCATGGCTTCGATCTGGTCGCGCAGGGAGGTGGCGGCGGTTTTGTCTTCGGCGGGCAGGTCCGGCGCGGCGACGGCCAGGATGGACCAGAAATAGGCTTTGACGGTGTTTTTGGAGACGCCTTTGCCGTAGAGATAGAGGGTGGCAAGAAGGTATTGCGCGCCGCCCTTGCCGGCGAGGCCGGCGTCGGTGAGCAGTTTGGCGGCGTCGCTGAAGTTCTGGGCCACGCCCTGGCCGTAGTAGTAGAGTTTGCCCAGGCAGTATTGGCCGTCCGCGTTGCCGAGCAAAGCGGATTTCTTGAACCACTCCGCAGCCTTGGCAAAATCCTGAGGTGTGCCCTGGCCGGTGTAGTACATGGCGGCCACCTGGTTTTGCACGGTGACGTCCCCGGCGGCGGCCACGGGCAGGAATTCCTCCAGAGCCCTGGCGTAATCGCCTTCGCGGTAGGCTTTGACCCCTTCCTCCAGGCCGGCTTGCGCCGCGTGGGGCGCGACGAGAAGACACGTGGCCGTCAACACGGTCGCGACGAGATGCACTGCGCGTCCCAAGACCTCATTCCTTTGTTGCGTCGGTGGTTTGCGGATCGCGCCGCAGGCAGTCCTTCATCGATTCGCTGGGCCGGCACAGGTGGAAGTCGTTGCCGAGGATGACATGGCGGTAGAGGAACACGGAAACCGGCACGCCGAGGACCATGCCCCACAGGCCGAAGAGTTTGTGGCCGACGTAGAGGATCATGAGGGTGATCAGCGGGCTGATCTTGAACATGGCGGCCACGATGCGGGGATTGAGCACGTAGGTTTCGATGGTGTGCACGATGATGATCATGACGACGGCCCACAGGGCGTGTCCGGGGCCGGTGGTGTTGACCGCGACGAGCACGATGGGCGCCGAGGAGATGAAGGTGCCGAGCACGGGGATGAGGCCGCAGAAAAAGACCACCGTGGACAGCAGGATGACCGGTTCGATGCCGAGGACGACCATGCCCACGGCCGTAAGCGCGGTGTTGACGCCGGCGATCATCATCTGCGCCCGAAATCCCATGCCCACGACCACGGCGAAGCGCACCACGCTGCGGGCGGTGACGTCGTAGATGTCGCGCAGCCGCGAGTCGCGCAGCGCGATGGTCTTGGCGCGCAGGTTGGGCAGATCGAGCATGATGAGAAAGCTGAACAGCGTGCCGAGGAGGAACGTGGAGACGTAGATGGATATCTGGTTGAGCGAGTTGACGGCCAGGGTGAACAGCGTCTCGGTCTTGACGCCGACCAGAGCTTCCAGGGTGAGGTAATCCTTCACCTTGGAGATGGGCGCGGCCATGTCCGGCGCGAGCCAGGCCCATTGGTCGAGGTGTTTGCGCAGGGTTTCCAGGGTGTCGGGCAGCTTTTTGAGAAAGGCGGAGGATTCGGACCCGAGCTTGGGCAACACCGAGGAAACGAGCAACAGCACCAGGGCCACGAAGACGAGGTAGAGCACCACGGCCCACAGCGTGCGGGGCAGCTTCGTGCGTCTCGTCAGGGTCTCGATGGGGCCGCTGAAGAGAAAGCAGAGGATGTAGGTGATGAAAACCAGTCCGAACAGGCCGTAATAGTTGATCAGCCAGACCAGGCCGAAGAAGGCGGCCCAGATGGCGAGGGTCTTGTTGGTGCGAAGCGCCTGGGAGATGTCGAATGGCATAGGGAGGCAGGGCTAGCACAATTCGTGCGGGGGGACAATGCCGGCGCGGTGACGGATGCGAGGCGTCATTTCCGGAACCAGGAGGCCAGCAGGGACAGGCCAATGCTGATGACGAGGCATGTGACCCAAGGGACGTACACCGAAAAACCTTCGCGTTCGATGCGCACGTCGCCGGGAAGGCGTCCCAGCGGCAGGCGTTGCCACAGGTCGCGCCACAGTCCCGGGCGGTCGGCCAGGAGCATGAGCGCGCCCACGCAGGCCAATGCGAGCCCCAGGAACAAAAGCAGCTTGCCGGGAGAAAAATTCATCGGTATGCCCGCTTGTTTCCGATTGGAATATTATCCCCATGGCACAAGGAAGGCAATCGCCGTGCAACTCCCCCCTTTTCGCCTGGAACGTTTTTTCGCCGAACATGAATTCACCGCGCCGCGGCTGCTTTGCGCCTCGGACGGCGAAACCCTGTCCGTGGCGGACCTGTTCGCGCTCGTGCCCGGGGCCGAGGCCGGGCTTTCCCGGCTGCGCCTGGGCTACACCGATTCCCGGGGCGCGCCCGAACTGCGCGAGGCCATCGCGGAGCTTTACGAATCCATTTCCCCGGACGACGTCCTGGTCCATGTCGGGGCCGAGGAAGCCATCTACACCTTCATGGCGGCAACGCTCTGCCCGGGCGACGCCGTCGTCGTGCCCACGCCCTGCTACCAGTCCCTGACCGACGTGGCCGTGGGCCTTGGCGCGCACGCCTCCGCATGGCTGTGCGACCCGGCCTGGGGATTCGCTCCGGACATGGCCGAACTCGGGGCGCTGCTCGGCGGCCGGGCCAAGGCGCTGGTGCTCAATTTTCCGCACAACCCCACGGGGTACATGCCCACGCCCGAGGTGTTCGCGTCCATGCTGGAAATGGCCCGGGAACGCGGGGCCAGGGTCTTTTCCGACGAGGTCTACCGCTTTTCCGAGGCCGACGGAGTCGCGCCGCTGCCCGCGGCCTGCGATCTGGACGACCGCGCGGTCTCCCTTGGCGTCATGTCCAAATCCTTCGGCCTGGCCGGGCTTCGCGTGGGCTGGGCGGCCTGCCGCGACCGGGAGCAGCTCGCCCGCATGGCCGCGGTCAAGGATTACCTCTCCATCTGCGGCTCGGCGGTCTCGGAGTACCTGGCCGTATGCGCGCTTCGCGCGCGCGAGGCGCTCCTTGGCCGCATGCGGGAGCTGCTCGGGCGCAACCGCGCGCTGCTTGCGGACTTTTTCCACGCCCGCGCGGGCATGTTCCATTTCGTGCCGCCGCGCGGCGGCCTGACCGCCTTCCCTGGCCTCGTTTCCGGCGACGCGGACGCCTTTTGCCGGGCCGCCCTCGACGAGGCCGGGCTGCTGCTGTTGCCGGGCAGGCTCTACGGCGCGCAGTGGCCGGAGCGTTTCCGCATCGGATTCGGACGGACGGATTTTGCGGAAAACCTGAAAACGCTTGGCGAATTTTGCCAATTTTGGGATGCGGCGCGGGCTTAGGAAAATCGCCGGAGCAAGCGCATTTGCGGTCCGATGACCTTGAATTTTTGTGACGTTTCCGCCACAAGGGCGTGAACGCTGCACGGGCTCGAAGGGGGATGTCCCCACTTTATTTGCAGACCCACAAAGGAGTCTTCCATGGTCAAAAAACTCGTTCTGTCCCTGGCCCTCGTCGCCTTGACGGCCTCCCCCACCCTGGCGAAAACCATCGTCTTCGCCACGGACGCCACCTGGCCGCCCATGGAGTTCGTCAACGCCGACAAGCAGATCACCGGCTACGCCATCGACTACATGAAGGCCGCCGGCAAGGAAGCCGGCTTCACCCCCGAGTTCAAGGCCGTGGCCTGGGACGGNNGCCTGGGACGGCATCTTCGCGGGCCTGGCCGCCGGCAAATACAACGCCATCTGCTCCTCGGTGTCCATTACGGACGAACGCAAGAAGACCATGGAATTCTCCACGCCGTATTTCAAGGTGCGCCAAGCCCTGGTCGTGCCGGCCAAATCCGCGGCCAAGTGCATCGACGACATGAAGGGCAAGACGCTCGGCGCGCAGATCAGCACCACCGGCCACTT
>DQED01000284.1:0-536 GCA_003525525.1 Desulfovibrio sp. | reverse complement strand
AACGGCCGCATCGACGGCGTGGTCTGCGACGACCCGGTCGCGGCGCAGTACGCCCTGCAAAACGACAAGTACAAGGGCGCGCTCAAGATCGTATGCATCATCGAAGCCGGCGACGAGTACTACGGCATCGCCCTGCAGAAGGGGAACAAGGAAGACCTGGAGCTCATCAACACGGGCATCAAGGCCGTGCAGGAAAAGGGCATCGACAAGCAGCTGCTTGCCAAATGGATCGGCGGCGGCAAATAGCGCCACCTCCCAAGACTTCACGACGTCCGCCGGCACCTGCCGGCGGATGTCGTTTTGTGGAACAGCCTCATGACCAAGCAATGCAAGACTCCTGTTGATGACGCCAACATCGTCATAGACGTCGGCGACGGCGCGGCCATCCCCAAACCTTCGGACAAGGGCCTCGTTTCGGCTTGGCGCTTGTCCTTCGCCGGGGCCGTGATTGTCCTGGCCTGCCTGCTGTATTTCAAGCCCGACCCCTACCTGCGTATTTTCAAGTTCGTGCCCGACGGCATCCTGGTCACCTTCCA
>DQED01000164.1:13399-13885 GCA_003525525.1 Desulfovibrio sp. | reverse complement strand
CAGACGCCGCTGCCGAAATCCACGAGCCGACCGCCGTCGCCGCGCCGCAAGCGCCCAGCGCCCCGGAACCGCTGCCCCCCCTCGCCCCGCCGGCAGCCACCTCCGCCACCATGCTCACCCCGGACGAACTGGCGGACCTCGGCGGCCAATTCTTCGATCCTGGGCAAAAGCCGCGCACCCGCACCAAACCCGTCGTCGCCTCGGACCTCAGCGAATCCATCCTCAGCGACATCAAAGCCAAAAACAAAGCCAAACGCAGCGCCTTCTCCGAGTTCGAAAAATTCGGCCGCGACCGGTAACGGCTGGGGCGCAAGCGAACTGGGGCGCAGCCCCAGACCCNNCCCCCGGTCCCCCCGTCCGGCGTGGTGGCGCGGGGGAGACTGCGGTCACCGGGAGAGCTGGCGTAGGCGATACGAAGATGGGGCCGTCGCCCTTTCAGGGCGAGTTTGAAGAAAATATCTCAACATGCGGCGCTTCGCCGCTGGC
>DQED01000164.1:0-13372 GCA_003525525.1 Desulfovibrio sp. | reverse complement strand
GGCCGCCCCATTTCCGCGACCACAGACCCCGACGTCCCGCCTGCCGACCGCTTCCCCACCTGCTTGCCGCTCCCCCGTCGGGGAGGTCCAGGAGGGGATCATCCCCTCCTGGCCGCCGGAGGCATCTTCACTCTCCCCTCTCCTCTCCCTCTACCTCTATCTCTACCTCTACTTCTCCCTCTCCCTCTACCCTTCATCCTTCTTCCGCCTGAAATCGAACAACCGGCCACGCACGATGGCTTCACGACCGAATTTGTCACGAATGGCGTCCAGGGCGGCGTTGATTTTGCCGTCGCGGATGTTTTGGGTTTGCGTGGCGGATTCGAACAGGCCGAGTTGTCGTTCCTGGCGTCCGAAGTTGGAGACGCCGACGCCGATGAGGCGCACGGAGTGGGGCAGCGGTTCGGCGTCGAGGAGGGTTCTGGCGGCGTTGAAGATGACGGTGTCGCTGTCGGTGGGTTCGGGGAGGGTGCGGCTGCGGGTGATCTGGCGGAAGTCGTTGAATTTGAGTTTGAGGGTGATGGTGCGGCCGCGGAGGTTTTCCTGGCGCAGTTCGCGGCCGATGCGTTCGGCCTGGCGCAGGAGCCAGGCGGCGAGACGGCTGCGGTCGGCGGTATCGGTGTCGAAGGTGTTTTCGGCGGAGACGGATTTGGCTTCCCGGCTGGGGCTGACGACGTCGCTGCCCTGGCCGTTGGCGCGGGCGTAGAGGTCGAGGCCCCATTTGCCGCAGTGCCGTTTCCAGAAGTCCGGCGGGTAGTTGAGGACGTCGCGCACGAGACGCACGCCGAGGCGCGCGAGGGTATCCTGCGCGCGTTTGCCGACGCCGGGGATTTTCCCCACGGGCAGGTCGGCGAGAAACGCGGCGACCTGGTCGGGCGCGACCACGGTGAGGCCGTCGGGTTTGTCGTAGTCCGAAGCGATTTTGGCGATGAATTTGACCGGCGCGATGCCGACGGAGCAGGCGAGGCCGGTTTCCTCGCGGATCATGGCCTTGACGGCGCGGCCCAGGGTTTCGGGCGGTCCGAAGAGGGTTTCGGTGCCGGTGACGTCCACGTAGGCCTCGTCGATGGAGGCGGGTTCGACGAGGGGAGAGATGCGGCTGAGGGCGGCCATGACGATGCGCGAGACTTCGCCGTAGCGGCGGCGGTTGCCGGGCAGGAAGACGCCGTGGGGACAACGGCGTTTGGCTTCGACCACGGGCATGGCCGAGCGCACGCCGAAAACGCGGGCCTCGTAGGAGGCGGCGGAGACCACGCCGCGCAGGTGGTTGCCGATGATGACGGGTTTTCCGGCCAGCGCCGGGTCGTCGTGTTGCTCGACGGAGGCGAAGAACGCGTCCATGTCGAGATGGAGGATGGTCGCCATGACCGAACATGCGTTGAATCGGTGCCGAAGGCAAGGCGGCGGAGCGCCTCCGGTCGCGGGAACAGGCCGCCGGATCGCGGACGGGGATTTCCTCCCGTGATCCGGCGGCCTGGGGAAGCGTTACGCCTTGACGTTCACGTTGCCGCCGAGGCCTTTGGCCGCGGAGAGCACTTTCGTCTGGAAATCGAAATCCTGGTCCACCCTGCCGGTCGTCTGGTCGGTGTTCATGCGGGTCAGCGTGTCCGTGACCACCTGCGCGCCGAGTTTTTGCTGGGCAAAAGCCCCCTTGAGCGTGCCGCTTCCGGTTCCGTCTATCGCGTCCATGGTTGGCCTCCTTGGATAAAATGTCGCCTACTCGTCACTTATCGGCCGCGATGGAGGACTCCTTTAGGCTCTCCCGTTGGACAACGCCGTCTCCCTTTTGCTATGAGGCAATATCCCCTTGCCCCGATTGTCCTTGAGGAGGTTTTCCCCATGCCCGTTGCGCACTGTCCGCTCGAAACCCTCGACGCCGATTCCCTTTCCTGCTCCATCCGCCACCATATCACGCATTCCCTGGGCAAGCCCTGCGCCGAGGCCGGCAACCGCGACGTGGCCATGGCTCTGTCCCGAACGCTGCGCGACCGCCTCGTGGACAGGATGCTCGAAACCCGGCAGCGCTACCGCGACGCCCGGGCCAAACGCATGTATTACCTCTCCATCGAATATTTGCTCGGGCGTTGCCTGGGCAACAACATCGACAACATGCGCATCGAGGACACGTGCATCGAACTGCTGCGGCAATGGGGCTTCGAACTGGAGGAAATCCGGGAGTTCGAACGCGATCCGGCGCTCGGCAACGGCGGCCTCGGCCGCCTGGCCGCCTGCTTCCTCGACTCCCTGGCCACCCTGGACCTGCCCGGCTGCGGCTACGGCATCCACTACGAATTCGGCCTATTCAAGCAGACCATCGAAAACGACCGCCAGGTCGAGCGGCCCGATTACTGGATGGCCGAAGGCATGCCCCTGCAGATCGAACGCCGCGACCAGTCCGTCATCGTGCCCATCTACGGCCGTATCGAAGACCACCAGGGTCCGGACGGCGGCTACCTCCCCCTGTGGGTGGACTGGCAGGATCTGGTCGGCGTGCCCTACGACATCCCCATCGTGGGATACGGCGACAAGACCGTCAATTACCTGCGCCTTTTCGCCGCCCGCTCCACCGACAACTTCGACATGAAGATCTTCGACCAGGGCGACTACATCAAAGCCATCCACCAGAAAGTCTATTCGGAA
Source organism: Desulfovibrio sp. (assembly GCA_003525525.1). Classification (GTDB taxonomy): domain Bacteria; phylum Desulfobacterota; class Desulfovibrionia; order Desulfovibrionales; family Desulfovibrionaceae; genus Solidesulfovibrio. The sequence goes on along the minus strand of DQED01000164.1, from coordinate 10,732 downwards.
CTGGTGTCCAAGATCCTCTACCCGAGCGAATCCATCGCCTTCGGCCGCGAACTGCGCCTGATCCAGGAATACTTCCTCGTCTTCTGCTCGCTGCGCGACATCACCCGGCGCTTCCTCAAACAGAACCGCAACATCGAGGAACTGCCGGAATTCACCGCCATCCAGCTCAACGACACCCACCCGGCCCTGGCCGTGGTCGAACTCATGCGCATCCTCGTGGACGAACGCCGCGTGCCCTGGGACCGGGCCTGGAACATCACCACGCGCACCCTGGCCTTCACCAACCACACGCTCATGCCCGAATCCCTGGAAATGTGGCCCGTGGAACTCCTGGGCAAGGTTCTGCCGCGCCACCTCCAGATCATCTACGAAATCAACCGGCGCTTCCTCGACCACATCCGCGCGACCGCCAACCCCGGCGACGCCGCCCTGCGCCGCCTGTCGCTGATCGAAGAAGGAAACGGCAAACAGGTGCGCATGGCCAACCTCGCCGTGGTCGGCTCCCATTCCGTCAACGGCGTCTCGCGGCTGCACTCCGAACTGGTCAAGAAAGTGCTCTTCCCGGACTACGCCGCCCTGTGGCCGGGCAAGTTCAACAACAAAACCAACGGGATCACCCCGCGCCGCTGGCTGCACAAGGCCAACCCGGGCCTGTCCGCGCTCATCACCGAGGCCATCGGCGACGCCTGGGTCAAGGACCTCGACCGGCTCGAGGAACTCGTCCCCCTGGCCGAGGACGCCGCGTTCCGCCAGAAATTCATGGCCGTCAAACGCGCCAACAAGGAATACCTGACCGGTTTCGTCACCCGGGCCTCGGGCGTCGTCCTCTCGCCGGACGCCGTCTTCGATATCCAGGCCAAGCGCATCCACGAATACAAGCGCCAAATCCTCAATGTCATGCACATCATCCACGACTACCTGCGCCTGACCGAAGACGGCTATATCCCGGCCGTGCCGCGCGTGTACCTCTTCGCCGGCAAGGCCGCGCCCGGCTACTTCGAGGCCAAGGAAATCATCCACCTCATCTGCTGCCTCGCCCGCGTCATCAACGGCGACAAACGCGTCGGCGACCACATCAAGGTCGTCTTCGCCCCCGACTACCGGGTCTCCCTGGCCGAAAAACTCATCCCCGCCGCCGACGTCAGCGAACAAATCTCCACCGCCGGCACCGAAGCCTCCGGTACCGGCAACATGAAGTTTTCCTTAAATGGCGCGCTCACCATCGGCACCCTCGACGGCGCGAACATCGAAATCCGCGAATGCGTGGGCGACGAAAACTTCTACCTCTTCGGCCTGTCCACCCCCGAAGTGGAACGCGCACTCGGCGACGGCAGCTACGACCCCTGGGAATACTACAGCAAACACCCGGAAATCCGCCGCGTCCTCGACGCCATCTCGGCCGGCCGCTTCAGCCCGGAAGCCGCCTCCGGCTTTCACTGGATCTTCGAAAAACTCCTCGCCCGCAACGAACGCTACATGCACCTCGCCGATTTCATGTCCTACATCGAAACCCACGAACGCCTGGGCATGGACTACGCGCGCCCCGACGTCTGGGCGCGCAAAGCCATCCTCAATACCGCCCGCATGGGCTACTTCTCCTCCGACCGCACCATCCGCGAATACGCACACGATATCTGGGGCATCAAACCCGTGCCGCCGAAATAATGAGGATGTGGGGAAGGGGAGAGAAGGAGAGAGAGGGAGAGGAGAGAGTGAAGATGCCTCCGGCGGCCAGGAGGGGATGATCCCCTCCTGGACCTCCCCGACGGGGGAGCGGCAAGCGGGTGGAGAGGCGGTCGGCAGGCGGGGTCTGGGGCAGCGCCCCAGCAGGGCCCGGGACAGCGTCCCGGCCGCCGGAGGCAGTGGGCTATTCGCTGTTCTCGTCGGCGTCGGGGCCTGCGCCGAGTTCGTCGGTGACGGCGCGGCGTTTGACGGCGATGACGGCATCGAGGCGGCTTAAGCGATCGATGGTGCGGTAGAGGTGGCTGGAGTCGCGCACTTCGATACGGAAGACGAGCTGGCTGGTGCCGTCGATATTGGAGTGGATGGCGCCGGAATCGATATTGACGCCTTCTTCGGCGAGCAGTTGGGAGATTTTGCCGAGCACGCCTTTCTGGTTCTTGGCCAGGATGGAGAGCCCCGCCGGGTAGGGATGTTCCTTTTCGCCTTCCCAGTTGACCTGGATGAGACGTTCGGATTCGAGATTGGGAACGTTGGGGCAGTCGTGGGTATGCACGACCACGCCGCGGCCGCGCGAGATGTAGCCGACGATGGGGTCGCCGGGCACGGGGTTGCAGCATTGGGCGAGGCGCACGAGCACGTTGTCCACGCCCTGGATGCGCACGCCTTCGCCGGTCTTCCCCTTGGCCGTGCCGGCGACGCTGTCGGCGGGGGCCTGCGGCGTTTCCACCTTGAGGTGGATGTCGGCCTCTTCTCCCTCCTTTTTAGGCAGGAGGCGGCCGATGATCTTTTTGGGCGTGATACGCGAGTAGCCCACGGCGGAAAGGACGTCTTCGACGCCGGGCAGGGAGAGTTCCCGGGCCAGGGCGAGCATGGAGCCGTCCTTGATGGCCTTTTGGATGTTGACGCCGTCCTTGCGGCCCTGTTTTTCCAGCAGTTCGCGGCCGAGGACGATGGAGCGGGCGCGTTCCTCGGTGCGGATGAAATGTTTGATGCGGGTGCGGGCCTTGGCGGTCTTGACGAACTTGAGCCAGTCCCGGTTGGGGTGGCGGTTCTTGTCGGTGATGATTTCGACGGTGTCGCCGTTTTTGAGCGGCGTTTCCAGGGGGACGAGCTTGCCGTTGACCTTGGCTCCGGCGCAGTGTTCGCCGATGGCCGTATGGATGAGGAAGGCGAGGTCCACGGCCGTGCCGCCTTCGGGCAGTTCCTTGACTTCGCCCTTGGGGGTGAAGACGTAGACCTCGTCCTGGAAGAGGTCGAAGCGCAGGTTGGCCACGAATTCGCGCGAGTCCTTGAGTTCGCGCTGCCAGTCCATGATCTGGCGCAGCCAGGTGAAGCGCTCGACGTCCTTGGGATTGAACTTGCTTTTTTCGCGTTCCTTGTATTTCCAGTGCGCGGCCACGCCTTCTTCGGCGAGGCGGTTCATTTCCACGGTGCGGATCTGGATTTCGATGCGCTCGCCGTCGGGGCCGACGACGGTGGTGTGCAGGCTCTGGTACATGTTGGCCTTGGGCATCGAAATATAGTCTTTGAAGCGCCCTGGCACGGGTTTCCAGATGGAATGCACGAGGCCGAGCACGGCGTAGCATTCGCGGATGGTTTCGACGATGACGCGAAACGCCACGAGGTCGTGGACCTGGTCGATGGTGAGGCCCTGGACGCGCATCTTGTTGAAGACGCTCCAGAGGTGTTTGCGGCGGCCGAAGATGCGGGCGCGGATGTGGTTTTCGCCGAGCATCTCCTTGATCTTGCCGATGACGCGCTCGATGTAGGCCTCGTCCAGGGTGTGGTGGCGGTCCACCCCGGCCTTGATCTGGTTGTAGACGTCGGGTTTCAAGTACTTGAAGCTCAGGTCTTCCAGTTCGGTCTTGATGCGGTGCAGGCCCAGGCGGTTGGCCAGGGGCGCGTAGATGTCCATGGTTTCCTGGGCGATCAGCGCCTGCTTCTGGGGCTTCTGGAACTCCAGCGTGCGCATGTTGTGCAGGCGGTCGGCCAGCTTGACCAGGACGACGCGGATATCGTTGGCCATGGCCAGGATCATCTTGCGGATGTTCTCGGCCTGGGCCTCTTCCTTGGATTCGAAGGGAATGAGGCTGATCTTGGTGACGCCGTCGACGATGTCGGCCACTTCCTCGCCGAAGAGCTCTTCCAGCTCGTCCACGGTGGCCTTGGTGTCCTCCACGGTGTCGTGGAGCAGGCCCGAGGCGATGCTGGCCGCGTCCAGGCGCATGTCCGCCAGGATGCCGGCCGCTTCCAGCGGGTGGGACAGGTAGGGCTCGCCGGACAGACGCACCTGTCCGGCGTGGGCCGCGGCGGAGAACACGTAGGCCTTGGTGAGCAGCGCCTGTTCCTGTTCGGTCAGGTAGACGGCGGTCTTGTCCAGAATTTCGTTGATGCGGATCATGGCCGACCCGGCCTCGTTCACCGGGGGGTTGGGAGCGTTTCGCGATGTGTCGGGACGGTCGCGGGAGCTATTTGTCCAGCCGGAACTTCTGCTTGTCGCGGGGCACCCACCACTTGGTGAAGTTGTAGGTGATGCCGGCCGGGGCGGCGGCCACGTTCTGGAAGCGCGAGGACAGGATGGGCAGGGCGTACGGGGCGTAGAGGAACAGGTAGGGCTGCTCGCGGTGCAGGATCTCCTGGAAGGCGTCGTAGATCTTCTTGCGCTGCGCCTGGTCCACGGTGTGCCGTCCCTGTTCCAGCAGGGCGTCGGCCTCGGCGTTTTTAAACCCCACGAAATTGAGCCCGCCCGGCACGGCGCGACTGCTGTGCCACACGTCGAAGGCGTCCGGGTCCTGGGTGATGGTCCAGCCGAGGATCAGCGCGTCGAAATTGCCCTTGTCCACGAATTCCTTGATGAACGACGCCCACTCCACGGTGCGTATCTCGACCTTGACGCCGATGGCCGCAAGCTGGCTCTGGATGATGGTCGCGCTTTTGATGCGCTGGTCGTTGCCCTGGTTGGTGAGGATGGTGAAGGCGAAGGGACGGCCGCTCGCGTCTTCCAGCACGCCGTCGCCGTTTCTGTCCTCCCAGCCGGCCTCGGCCAGGAGCTTTTTGGCCAGGGCCGGGTCGTAGGCGTAGTCCTCGATGTTCTCGTCGTACATCCAGGTGCCGGGCTTGTAGGGGCCGATGGTCGGGACGCCGAGCCCCAGGAGCGCGCCCTTGACCACGTCTTCCTTGTTGACGGCGTGGGCCAGGGCGCGGCGCACGCGCACGTCGCTGAAAAAGGGGCTTTTGAGGTTGTAGCCCAGGTAGGTGTAGGCGAAGGAGAGGTACTTGAACTTGCGCCAGTCGGCGTCCCAGGTCGGGCCGTTCGTCTGGTAGAGGAACTGCTGGGGGGTGAGCGCCATCATGTCGATGCCGCCGGCCTTGAGTTCCAGGAACATCGTGGCCGCGTCCGGGATGATGCGGTAGACGACCTGGTCGATGTAGGGCCGGCCCTCGAAGTAGTCCTTGTTGACGGCGAGCACGAGCTTGCGCCCGGGCTCCCAGCTTTCGAGCGTGTAGGGCCCCGCGCCCACGGGCTCGCGGGAGTATTTGGTGTTCATGAGGTCCTGTCCGGCCAGGAGGTGCTTGGGCAGGATCGACCCGGCCCAGGTGACCAGGGCGCGCGCGAAGGGCCGGTCGTAGCGGACCTCGAAGGAATACTTGCCCGTGACCGTGAAGCTCGTGACGGCCTTGTAGTCCTCGGCGTAGGCCGTGGGCGTTTTCGGGTCGACCATGAGCTTGTAGGTGAATTCCACGTCCTCGGCCGTGAGCTCCACGCCGTCGGTCCAGCGGATGCCTGGCTTCAACCAGAATTTGAGCAGCTTGCCGTCTTCGAGCACCTCGTAGCGCTCGGCGGCGAAGCATTCGAGCTTGATGTCCTTGTCGTAGCGCAGCGGCGAGACGTAGAGCAGCTCGGCCACCTCGTGGGAGGCGGAGTCCGAGGCCAGCGGCGGAATGAGATTGGAGGGCTCGCCAATGACGGCCATGACGATGCGTCCGCCGGGCACGGGTTCGCCGACCGGGGCCTGACTCGCCTGGGTCGCGGGCGCTTTGTCGCCTTTTTTGGCGTCATCCGCCTTGCCGGACGGGCCTTCGCAACCCGAAAGGGCGAACAAAAAAGCCAAAATGACGAAAAAAGCCGTGCGAACCGCGAGCATAGAACTCCTTTTCGCTTGCATCATGCGCCCAATTCGACATATTGGAGCGGATGCGCAAGGCTCCGTGCCCTTAGGGATATACGGGGCCGGCGTAAATTAAAAGTCCTTTTTCCCCGGGCATGGCCCGCCGGGCGGCATGGGAAGCAGGACGGCCCGGCAACATTTCCATTCCCAATTCCTCTGGAATCCGCTATGCGGGCCGGATAACCCGCTAGTGCCGTTACGCGCCGCGCAGGCGGCGTCGCGGCTGAAGTACGCTACGCAAGGAGTCCCCGGCCCATGGCCTCTGGAAACGACGAAACGAAAATCAAATCGCTGCTTTCGGAATTCGTCCGCGAGACGATTCCCGATTACATTCTGGACGGAGCCCACGCCATCGTGGCCGCCGACGGCATCCAGAAGCTGGCCGTCAACAAGCACGACCACTTCTGGGACGTGGAAGGGCAGGTGCAGGGCGACGACTTCCAGGTCTATTCCTCGGAGCTTTCCGTCAACCTCAAGGAAGGCACGGTCAACTTTTTCTGCAACTGCCCGGATTCGTTTTCCGGCGTCTGCCGCCACATCGGGGCCACGGCGCTCAAGTGCATCCGCTCCCTGGACGAGGCCGAGGGCCACGGCGCGGAAACCCCTTCCGCGCCTCGCGGCGAATGGAGGCAGACCTTCCGCGCCTATTTCTCCTCCGAGCCCGAGCCCGAACCCGGACGCCACTACCTGATCTTCCGCTTCCACCCCGAACCCGGCCGGCTGCAGGTGGCCTTTTTCCGCGCCCGCCAGAACAAGTCCGGCATCTCCCAGGTCCACTCCGAGATCACCCTGGAGCAGATCATCAAGAACCCGGACTGGTCCGAGCTCTCCCCCACCCTGCCCGTGGTGGCCGAGATGCTCTCCCACCACCTGGACTACGCCGGGCACAGGGTGGAACTGCCGCCGGGCTTTTTGGCCTGGTTCTTCTGGGCCGTCGGCAAGGAATACTACCTCTATTGGCGCGATACCGAGCAGCCCGTGCGCATCGAGTCCAAGACCATGCGCCTGCAGCTCGCGCCGAGGCTCGCCGAGGACGGCCTGTCCTTCGACATCCTGCTCGGCAGCCCCGGCAAGGCCCCCTTCTCCATCCTCGGCCAGGAAGTCTATTTCTACGGCCAGATGCCCATCTGGGTCTGCTGGAAAAACGCCTTCTACCCGGTACAGACGGGCCTGCCGCCCCAGCTCGTTTCCGACATCGTGCAGAACCCGCCCGCGATCCCCACGTCCGACGTGTCGGAGTTCCTCGACCGGGTCTGGACGCACCTGCCCATGGCGGACCTGTACGGCCAGGAGGAATTCCTGGTCAAAATGCAGCCCTTCTTCGTGCCGGCCACCTACGACCCGAAGATCTTCCTGGACGAGGAAGGCAGCCTGCTCACCCTGCAAATCCAGAACATCTACCAGACCGAGCACGGCGAAATCACGGTGTCGGGACCCAACCCCGACCTCATGACCGCCTCCTATCTCTACGAGGGCAAGTCCTACCTCATCGCCCGGGACTGCAACCACGAGCAGACGCTGATCAACATGCTCACGGACATGCGCTTCCAGCCCAGGAACAACGCCAACTGGTTCCTGGAGACCGAGGAGGCCATCGTCTTCCTGCTCGACGCCTACCCCAAGCTCGTGGAGAAGTACCGGGTGTACGGGGAAAAGAACCTCACGCGCTACAAGGTGCGCCTCTCGACGCCCGTCATCGTGGCCGAGGTGGAGTCCAAGGAAGAGGAGAAGTGGTTCAACCTCGACCTGCAGGTCCAGTACGACGACCAGAAGGTGCCGATCGAGAAGATCTGGAAGGCCTGGACCCAGGGCAAGCGCTACGTGCAACTGAAGGACGGCTCGTACACCAGCCTGCCGGAATCGTGGCTGGAAAAGCTCTCCCACAAGCTGCGGGCGCTGGGCTACGACACGGACAAGCCGCCCCAGGCCAAGTTCAAGCAGTTCGAGGCCCCGGTGCTCGACAAGATCCTCGAGGACCTGCCCGAGGCGCGCACGGACTCGTTCTGGAACACGCTGCGCCAGAAGATCCACAGCTTCCGCGAGATCGTGCAGGTGCGCCCGCCCAAGGGGCTGCACGCGGACCTGCGCCCCTACCAGGTGCAGGGCCTGTCGTATCTCAATTTCCTCAAGGACTACGGTTTCGGCGGCATCCTGGCCGACGAGATGGGCCTGGGCAAGACCGTGCAGACGCTGTCTTTCATTCAGCACAACGTGGAGCGCGGGGTCAGGGGCCCCAACCTCATCATCGTGCCCACGTCGGTATTGCCCAACTGGGAGCGCGAGGCGGACAAATTCGTCCCGAGCCTCAAGCAGCTCATCATCTACGGCGCGCGCCGGGAGAACATGTTCAAAAAGATCGGCGAGTCCGATCTGGTCATCACGACGTACGCGCTGCTGCGCCGCGACCTCGACGAACTGCTCAAGTTCGAGTTCGCGACCATCATTCTGGACGAAGCGCAAAACATCAAGAACCCCAACACGATCACGGCCCGCTCCGTGCGGCGCTTAAACGGCCGCACGCGCATCTGCCTGTCCGGCACGCCCATCGAGAACAACCTGTTCGAGCTGTGGTCGCTGTTCGAGTTCCTCATGCCCGGTTTCCTGGGCGGCCAGAACTCCTTCCAGCGCGGCATCGTCAAGCCGATCAAGGACGGCGACGAGGAGACGCTCGAATACCTGCGCGGCCGGGTGCGGCCGTTCATCCTGCGCCGCACCAAGTCCGAGGTGGCCAAGGACCTGCCGCCCAAGGTGGAGAACGTCTACTACTGCAACCTCCTCGACGAGCAGCTCGACCTCTACGCGGCGCTGGCGAAAAAGCTCAAGGAGCAGGTGCTGGCGACCGTCGACGAAAAGGGCCTGGCCAAGTCGCAGATGTCGATCCTGGACGCGCTGCTCAAGCTGCGCCAGATCTGCTGCCACCCGCGCCTGCTCAAGCTCGACCTGCCGGGAGTCAACACCAACCTGCCCTCGGGCAAGTTCGACGCCTTCAAGGACCTGATCACGGACTGCATCGAGGAAGGGCACAAGGTGCTGGTCTTTTCGCAGTTCGTGCAGATGCTGCACATCATCCGCTCGTGGATGACCATCAGTCAGGTTCCTTTCGCCTACCTCGACGGCTCGAGCAAGGACCGTTTCGAGCAGGTGGACCGCTTCAACGACGACGAGAGCATCAAGGTGTTCCTGATTTCGCTCAAGGCCGGCGGCACGGGGCTCAACCTCACGAGCGCCGACTACGTCATCCACTACGACCCGTGGTGGAACCCGGCCGTGGAGAACCAGGCCACGGACCGCACGCACCGCATCGGCCAGCAGCGGCAGGTGTTCTCCTACAAGATGATCTGCCAGAACACGGTGGAGGAGAAGATCCTGAAGCTGCAAGAGCAGAAGAAGGACGTGGCCGAGGCCATCATCCCGGGCCAGGACGCGTTCAAGTCGCTGACAAGGACCGACCTGGAGTCGCTGTTCGAAGTGTAGGCGCAGCGCGCCTTCGGAGAATAGAAAGGGGCCGCGAGGCCCCTTTTTCCGTTGCGCCGGCGCTTGACCATGCCGGCGGACCGGGGATAGCGCAGGAAAACCGCACGGTACGGAAATTCCGCAGGAGAGCGAGGCACATTTCCATGGCGGACGACGCAGCCTTCAAACTCTACCTGGAAATGGCCTGCGACAACGTCCGCCGGGAGCGCTACGCCGAAGCGCTGGTGCAATGCGACCTTGCCCTGGCCATATATCCCTTGTCTCCTGAGGCGCATTTCCTGCGCGGCACCTGCCTGCATCGCCTGGGTCGTCTCCAGCAGGCGCTCGAGGCGATGCAAACCGCCGCGGACAACGGGCTCCCGCAAGCGCAGCAGTACGCTGCAGCATACCGTGACCGGATCGAAGCCAACAAGCTCTGGGTCGGCGAGGACAATCACCCATTCTTCTATAATTATTTTATAGACTGGCTCCTCGATAGGATCATGGACTTCCTGGTCAAGTGACCGCTGCCGCAGCCGCGCCCCGAGACCGCAACGCCCCGCTCCCGGACTCCGGGAAGCGGGGCGCTTTTCTTCCTGGTTGACGCGCCGTTCAGCCGCGCACGAAAGCCCAGGCCGCAGCCGAGCCGCTGGTGTCGCAAGACTTCTCGACCAGCCCCTTTTTCGGGTCGCCGAACACGGCGTTGTCGCAGGCGACGAGAAACATCACGAACGCGCTGTCCGCGACCTCCGCGGCAGGGCGGATCTTGTCCAGGTTGGCAAAGTGAACGGGCGTCCTCGACGAACGCGCCCATTTCGCTCTCGTTGAGCTTGAGCCTGTCGATCTTGCACAGGCCATTGCCGCCGTGCAGCGTGTCCTCGAACGCCTTCTTGAAAAGCGCCGCATCACAGGAACGCCCGCGGCAAGCCGGCAGCAATACAATGCGGCCTCCCGCCAGCCGGGACAGGCTCAATACCCGACCGTGAACCGCCGCCCCGTGTGCCTGGGCTCTTCCAGTTCGTCGATCATGGCCACGGCGTAGTCGGCGAGGCTGATGCGGCTCTCGCCGTCCGGACCGACGAGCATATCGTCGCGGCCCAGGCGGAATTTCCCGGTGCGCTCGCCCGGCACGAGCTGGTGCGACGGCGACAGGAACGTCCAGGCCATCCCGGGTTCGGCCTGGAGCATCTCCTTGACCGCGGCCGTGGATTTGGCCCCGCCTTCCCACGCCTTGGGGAAATCCGGCCGGTCCATGTTGCGCCCGCCGCCGGGCACAAGCAGCGTGCCGGCCCCGCCCACGGCCAGGATGCGCGCAACGCCCGAGCGCTTCATGGCGTCGAGGATGGCGCGCGTGCCCTGGCGCTGCGCGGCGATGCGCGCCGCCACGTCAAGGTCGCGCGGCGGCGCATAGGCGTGGACGACGGCCT
>DQED01000408.1:268-3458 GCA_003525525.1 Desulfovibrio sp. | reverse complement strand
CCTGGACCCGGTGGACATGCTGTAGCGGACTTGCGTCCACAGGCGCGGCGACGCATTTGCAACCCGTGACCCCAACACACATGAGCCAGCCATGATGCAGCGCTCGGAAAAGCAACGCAGCGGGAATCTTGTCAGCCTCCATCCCTGGCGCATCACCCTCTGTTATGCCGTCGCCGGGTTGCTGTGGATCATTTTTTCCGATCGACTGACGGAATCCCTGTTTCGAGGCTCCCCGGACATGCTGATGCGCGTTTCTTCCCTGAAAGGAACGGCATTCATCCTGGTCACGGCGGGCTTTCTGCATCTGCTGCTGCACCGCCATGTCGCGGCTTACGGGAAGAAGGCGCATGAACTCCAGGAAATCCTGACCTGCAACAACCTCATCGTGGATAATGCGCCGGACGCCATCCTGATCCATGACGGCGAAAGATTCACCTTCGTCAACACCGAGGCGGTCAGGCTTTTCGGCGCGGCTGCGGCAGAGGATCTCATCGGTCGCAAGGTGCTCGATTGCGTGCATCCGGACCACCGGGAGTCGGTCGCCGAACGGATGCGGATGGCCATCGAGGGAAAACGATGGGCGCAACTCAAGGAACAGCGTTACCTGCGCCTGGACGGTTCGAGCATCGACGTCGAAGTGTCCGGCGTGCCCTTTCCCCTTGCCGATCGTCCCGGCGCGCTGGCGTTCGTGCGCGACATCGGCCCGCGCAAGGCCGCCGAGCGCGACCTGCGCGAGAGCGAGGCCAAGTACCGCCTGCTTGCGGACAATGCCCATGACCTGATCTTCACCTTCGACGCCGACTGGCGGCCGACGTTCGTCAGTCCGTCGGTGGAGCGCCTGCGCGGGATGAGCGTGCAGGAGGTCATGGGGCAGCGTTTCGAGGAGATGCTGCTGCCGGAATCGGCCGTCAGGGCGCGGGAGGCGGCGGCACGGTTGGCACGCGATACGGGGCCGGGCGCAAGCCGCGTCGAGACTCTGGAACTGGAACTGCGGCGCAAGGACGGCGGTTCCGTCTGGGTGGAGTGCGTGGTACGCGCGCTCCATGACGCGGCCGGCACGTTCCGGGGCGTTCTCGGCGCTGGCAGGGACATCACGGAACGGCGGCGCATCGAGGACGACCTGCGGCGCTCCCGGGAGTTCGCGGCCATGATTCTCGAGGCCATTCCGGACCCGGTCTTCGTCAAGGACAGCCGGCATCGCTTCGTCATGGGCAACCAGGCGCTGTGCACCATGCTGGGCAAGCCGGCGCAGGAGATTCTCGGGAAAAGCGATTACGATTTCGTCGCTGCCGCCGAGGCCGACGTGTTCGTCTCACGCGACAACCTCGTGCTGGAAACCGGCAAGGTGGATTTGTTCGAGGAGCGCCTGACGGACTCCCTCGGAGTCGGGCATGTCCTTGTCACGCGCAAGGGACTTTTCGTGGATGCGACGGGCGCACGCTTCATCGTCGGCGTCATCCGGGACGTCACCGAGGACAGGCGCAACGAACAACGCCTGCGCGATTCGCTGCTGGAAAAAGAAGTGCTGCTCAAGGAAGTGCATCACCGGGTCAAAAACAACCTGCAGGTCATTTCCAGCCTGCTTTTCCTGCAAAAGGACGTCATCGAGGATCCGGCCATCCAGGTGCTTTTCGAGGAAAGCCGCAACCGCATCGCCTCCATGGCGCTCATCCACGAGGAACTCTATCGCTCCGGCGACCTGGCCCGGGTGGACCTCAAGGAATACCTGGAGCGGTTGACCCCGAAACTGGTGCAGTCCCTGCGCGGCGACAAGGGCATCGGCTTTTCCCTGGAACTGGTGGAATGCCCCATAACCGTGGACAAGGCCATTCCCTTCGGGCTGATCGTCAACGAACTGGTGACCAACGCCGTCAAGCATGCCTTTGTCGGTCGCGACACAGGCGTCATCCGTGTGCGCGTGAGCCGGGAGGACGACATGATCCGGGCGGCGGTGGAGGACGACGGCGTGGGGCTTGGCGAGGATTTCCATCCCGAGCGGGCCAAGTCGCTTGGCATGCAGCTCGTGGTGCAGCTTTCCCGGCAGCTTCGCGGCGCGTTGACCTTTGGTTCCGGGCCGTCCGGCACGGCATTTCGGCTGTCCTTTCCCGTAGGCGAAACGGCGTAGTGAAGGTGCGCCCCGGGCGGCGAAGCGGCCTGCCTGCCCGGGGGCGTCCCTCGCTTTCGCGCCTTACGCGCCGAGCGCCTTGGGGCGGCCGCTCCCGGCCGCCCGGAAGACGATGTCCGCCCGGGCGGATTTGCCGTCCCCGGCGGTCGTGACAGTGATCGTGACGGGCTCCCGGTAGTGCTCGGCCGCGCCGCGCAGGATGCCCTCGAAGTATTCGGGGTAGCCGCGCCGGGAGTGGTAGGTCATGACGAGCACGCCCCCCTTGTCCTCATACGTGAACTTGGGCGGCTCGATCCCCGGCATGTCCTTGGTCAACCGGGCGTGGGTGTCGTTCATGGTCAGGTAGAAGTCTTTGAGATTCTTCGCCTTGAAGTAGCGCGGGTAATGCTTGTAAAAGCCTTTGATGGAGTAGCTGCCGAGCGTCTTGAACACGTCGCCGACGGTGGTTGCGGCCTTTGCCGCGGCCAGTTCCGCCATCTGGCGCAGGACCTGGTCGGGGTAGTTCTGGGTGGGCAGGAAGGTCGGGTGGCCCATTTCTTCCTGCATGCTCTCGAACACGCGTTCGCCGTAGCGTTCCCGGATGAATTCCTGCATGAGCTTGGGCAGGATGCCCTTCATGTTGCCCGAAGAGGCCCGCAGCTTCATATCCTCTTCGTGACGTTCGGCGAACGCGCCGGCCAAGGCGAGCAGGGATTGGGCCAGTTCCGCAAGTTCGCGCGTGGCCTGGGCGGTCTGGCTCGCGCCTTCGTCGGCTTCGCGGGCGACGTTCGCAATGACCTCGACGTTGCGATTGATTTCCTCGGCGGCGGCGGATTGCTGCTCGGCGGCGGTGGCGATCTGGGTCACCTGGCCGGTCACCTCGCGGATGCGCGTCATGATGCGCCCGAGGGCCTCGCCGGCCTGGCTCGTGGCCTCGGTGCTGTCCGCCACGCGCGTTTCGGTCTCATGCATGGAGTCCACGGCATGGCGGGAGCCTTCCTGGATCTGATGGATGGAATGCTCCACTTCCTTGGTGGCGGTCATGGTTTTTTCGGCGAGTTTGCGCACCTCGTCGGCCACGACCGC
>DQED01000408.1:0-165 GCA_003525525.1 Desulfovibrio sp. | reverse complement strand
GAGCACCTGGCCGAGCTTGCCGGTGGATTCGGCCACGGCCTGGATGCCCGTGACGGCCTGACGCACTTCCACCGTGCCGGCTTCGGCGGCGCTGTTGGCCCCGTCCGTGGCCTCGGACGTCTTGGAGGCGTTTTTCGCCACCTCCATGACCGTGGCCGTCATTTC
>DQED01000223.1:1876-5236 GCA_003525525.1 Desulfovibrio sp. | reverse complement strand
CGGGCAATTGGAAAAAGGCGCTCGTCTGCTGCAACTGCGAGGCTTGCGCCGACAGTTCCTCCGAGGTGGAGGCGATCTCCTCGGCCGCGGCCGCGTTTTGCTGGATCACCTGGTCGAGCTGCTGCAAGGCCTGGTTGACCTGGCTCGCGCCCTGGCTCTGCTCCTGGCTTGCGGCGTTGATTTCCTGGACGAGGTCGGCCGTGCGCTGGATGTCCGGCACGAGCCGTTCGAGAAGCTGCCCGGCCTTTTCCGCGATGTCCGTGGAAGTGGCGGCCAGGTTCGTGATTTCCGAGGCCGCGGCCTGGCTGCGTTCGGCCAGCTTGCGCACCTCGCTTGCGACCACGGCGAAACCGCGCCCGTGTTCGCCGGCACGGGCGGCCTCCACGGCGGCGTTTAGGGCCAGCAGGTCCGTCTGCCGGGCGATTTCCTCGATGATGGAGATCTTGCCGGTGATGGCCTTCATGGCGGACACGGTCTGCGCCACGGCCTCGCCCGAGGACTGGGCGTCCTTGGCGGCCTTGACCGCGATGGCCTCGGTCTGCTTGGCGTTGTCCGCGGTCTGGCCGATGCTCGCGGCCATTTCCTCCATGGCCGACGAGGACTCCTCGATGGCCGCGGCCTGCTCCGTGGAGCCCTGGGACAGGGAAGACGACGAGGCGCTCAGCTCCTCGCTGCCCGAGGCCACGTTGATCGAGCCGCCCTGCACCTCGCGGATCACGCCGCCGACCTTGGCGATCATGGCGTCCAAGGAATGCATGAGCGTGTCCGCGGCGTCGCGGGCGCGCACGCGAAACGTCAGATCGCCCTGGCTCAGGCGCTCCATGATGGCCGCCACGTGCTTTTCCGCGGCGACCAGCCGTTCGATCGACGAAAGCAGCGCGTCGCCCTCCGAACGCTTGGCCACGGTCACGTCGAGGTCGCCGATGGCCAGCTTGCCGGCCATGTCCGCGATGTTTTTTTCCGCGGCGATGAGCGCGGCCAGGGCGCGCATGAGCGCGTCCGCGTCCGAGCGGGCGGCGACGCTGACCTCGAGGTCCCCCTGGGCCAGCTTGGTGACGGCCGTGACCACCTCGGCCGAGGACTGGACCATGGCCCGCATGGCCTCGTAGATGCTTTGCGGGTGCGCGGATTCGTGGAACTCGAGGGCGAGGTCGCCCACGGCCACGCGGCGGGCGATGGCCGCGATCTCGTCGGGTTCGCCGCCGAGGCTCCTGCGCACGCCGCGTACGATCAGCCAGCCCGTGAGCACCGCGAAAAGGGCCATGGCCCCGGTGAGGCCCATGATGATCAGGCGCGACTGGGCATAGAGCGCGGCGGATTCCTTGTTCTTCGCGTCCGCGTAGCCGAGTTCCACCTCCGTCAGCTTGTTGATGAATTCCCGGGCGAACTCGAACTTGTCGTTGGCCTCGCCCTTGGTCAGGTCCATGGCCGCCGCGGTCGCCTCGTCCGTGCCCAGCAGGCGCTCCTTGACGACCTTGCCCGAGACGCCCTCCCACTGGCGCAGGGCCTGCTCGAACTGGCCGGCAAGCTGTTTTTCCTCGGGAGTGGCGGCCAGGGCCTTGAACGAACCGAAGCGGTCCTTGGCCTGCTTGAGGTTCGCCGCGTAGGCGTTCTCGAGGGCCTTGAAGGCCTCGCTGCCCGGGGGCGTGAACATCATCGTCCGCTCGGCCACGAGCAGCTGGTGCAGATCGCGGTCGGCTTCGATCAGGAAATCGACGCTCGGCAGGAAGCGCGTAAAGAGCGTGTCCAGGTTGTCGCTGATGGTGCGCGCGGCGTAATAGCCCGTGTACCCGACCGCGGCGATGGCGACGACGAGGATGGCGTAGCTCGCCCCGAGCCGAAACCCCAGCCGGCCGAACAATGTCCTTGTCTTCGATGACGGCATTGCTTTCCCCTTCTTGTTGACGCTTGCATCGACGCTGTACCGTACGGACTTCGCCTTGCGGCGTTGCGGCGCAACCGGCCACGGGAACGTTCAGGACGAGAAGATGCGCGGCGGCGGACACACCGGGACGGCGTCCCGAATCCCGACATAGTGCAGAGTAGCGTGACACAGGAAGGAAGAAAAGATGCCCATGCGCTTTGACGGCATCTTCCCGTCCCCGACGGAGGCAGCGAGCCCTTGCCCCTTGCCGGGACTCGGGGGTATACGACAAAAATGCGCGTCCCGAGCGAAAACCTCCAGACCATGCCGCCGTGCGGACGCAACCTCGCATCCGCCGCGGGCTTCTTCGTGACCGATCGCAGCCGCTCCTTCGAATGCCGGATGCGCGGCCCCGGCTGTCCCGCACACGGCGCGCGCCGCCGGGGCCGCCCGGGCCACAAGAAAGGCCGCCTGCGCTAGCGCGGCCCGGTTGCGTCCCATGCCCGGCATCACACCCCTCCCGTCCGCCTGCGCCCCGGCCGTCCGCCTGCGGCGTTTCCGCCTGCCGGGCGTTCTCCTGACCGTGCTTGCGGTCCTGTGCCTTCTCCCCGGCCCCGCCCCGGGCCAGACCTTGCCGGACGGGCGGGCTCCGATGCCGACACCGACGCCGCCCAAGACCCTGTCCGTGGTTCTCGACCGCGCCTACCCGCCCTACGTGTTCCAAACCCCGCAAGGCGCGCCCCAGGGCATCCTCATCGACGCCTGGCGGCTGTGGGAGCGGGTTACCGGCGTGCCCGTGACTTTCATCCTCCAGGACTGGAACGCGGCCCAGGATCTCATGCTGCGCGGCAAGGCCGACGTCATCGACACCTTGTTCGAAAATGCGGAAAGGCGAAAATACTACCTCTTTTCAAAGCCTTACACCACAATAGAAGTCCCTGTCTTCGTGCATAAAGACCTCGGCGGCATCCGCGACGCCGCCTCGCTTCGCGGGTTCGCCGTGGGCGTCAAACAAGGCGACGCCAGCATCGCGCGCCTGGCCGCGCAAGGCGTCGGGCCGCTGCTTCCGTTCGAGAACTACGAGGCCGTGGTACGCGCCGCCGGGGAAGGCAAGGTCAAGGTCTTTTGCGTGGACCGGCCCCCGGGACTTTATTATCTCTACAAGTTCGGCCTGGCCGGCGACTTCCGCCTGGCCTTCGTGCTCTATTCCGGCCAGTTCCACCGGGCGGTGCGCAAGGGCGACGAGGAACTGTTGCGCTTCGTGGAGGACGGGTTTTCCCGCATCACTCCCGACCAGTACGACGCCATCGAAAACAAATGGCGCGGAGAAAAGCTCTTTCCGTCCAAAGGGCTGCACTACGCCCTCTGGGCCGCGGCAGGACTCGGGCTCGCCGCGACGGTCTTTTTCGCGGTCGCGGCCTGGCTGCGCCGCGTCGTGCGCCGCCAGACCGGGACCCTCCACGGCCTGCTCGCCGCCGTGCGCCAGAGCGAGGAGG
>DQED01000223.1:0-1866 GCA_003525525.1 Desulfovibrio sp. | reverse complement strand
GAAAGCGCGGGCGTGGTCATCGTGCGCCTCGATGTCCTGGGGCGCGTGGTGTATTGCAACTCCTTCGCCCAGCGCGTGTTCGGCCAGCCCCAGCCGCGCCTGCTCGGCCGCGACCTCGGCCTGTTCGACGACCCGGCGGCGCAGCCCCGGCAAACGCCCTGGCGCGAGATACTGTCGGGCATCGCCGACGACCCGGGCGGGGCAGGCGCCCTGGACAGGCGGCACCAGGGCCCGGACGGGCGCAGCGTCTGGATCGCCTGGACCGTACGCCGGCTGGCAGCGACGCAGGAGGGCGGGGAAGCGTTTTTATGCGTCGGCTCGGACATCACCGAGCGCAAGCAGGCCGAGGAAGCCCTGACCGCAAGCGAAGCCCGCTACGCCCTCGTGGTGCGGGGGACCAACGACGGCGTCTGGGAATGGGACCTGCTGACCGATACGATCTATTTCTCCCCACGCTACCGCAAAATCCTGGGGCTGCCCGCGACCGGCGCGCCGATGCGCCCCGACGCCTGGACCTCCCGGCTGCACCCGGACGACGCCGAAGCCGCCATCCGCGCGCACAAGCGTTGCGCGGACGGCGAAACCGACGCCTACACGGCGCAGTACCGCCTGCGCCACGCCGACGGCGCATTCCGCTGGATCAGCGAACGCGGCGCGGGGCTTGCCGACGCTTCCGGCCGCGTGGTGCGCATGGCCGGCGGCATCACCGACGTCACCGACCGCAGGAAGGACGAGGACGCCCTGCGTGAAAACCGGGACCTGCTCGCGAAGATCTTCCGCTACGCCCTGGTCGGCATCACGGTCACGTCCCAACGCGACGGCCGCATCGTGGACGTCAACGAGGCCGGCGCGCGGATGTTCGGTTACCGCGCAAGCGACATCGCCGGACGCTCGAGCCTCGCGATCGACCTGTGGCCCTCGCCGCAGGAGCGGCAGGCCTTTGTGGAGGAACTGGCGGGCGCCGGCTCCATCGTGGCCAAGGAAACGGCGCTGCGCCATAGAAACGGCGCCCTCGTCGTCGCCCTGATCTCGGCCGTGCCCATCCAGACGGCCGGGGAATCCTGCATCCTGTGCGTGCTCGTGGACATCACCGAGCGCAAGGCCATGGAACAGGCCCTGCGCCGCGCCAAGGACGCGGCCGAGGCCGCCAACCGCGCCAAGAGCGAATTCCTCTCCACCATAAGCCACGAGATCCGCACGCCCATGAACACCATCCTCGGCATGACCGCCGCCCTCGCCGCAGCCGACCTGCCGCCGGAGGCGGAACGCGCCCTCGCCGCGATCAGGATCGCCGGAACGAACCTCATGGGCCTCCTGGGCGACGTCCTGGACCTGTCGCAGATCGAGGCCGGCGGGTGCATCATGGAGGAAAAGCCCTGCGACGTAGGGGCGCTCGCCGCCGACCTCGTGGAGATGCTGCGCCCCGACGCGGCGCGCAAGGGCCTGGACATCGCCCTGGACATCCAGGCGGAACTGCCGCCGCGCCTGGTCGTGAGCCCCGACCGCCTGCGCCAGGTGCTCGTCAACCTGCTCGGCAACGCGATCAAATTCACGCAAACCGGCGGCATCACCCTGGAGGTCGGGCGCGAGGAAGACCCCGTGTCCGGCCCGCTCCTGCGCCTGGCCGTGCGCGACACCGGCATCGGCATCCCCGACGACAAGCGCGAGGTCATCTTCGAGCGCTTTACCCAGATCGACGCCGGTGCCGGCCGCAAATACGGCGGCGTGGGCCTGGGGCTGGCCATCTGCAAAAAACTCGTGGACCTCATGGGCGGTCGTTTGCGCGTGGACAGCCAGCCCGGGGAAGGCTCGCTTTTTACCGTCACCCTGCCCCTGCGCCCGGCCGCGGCCGCCGCTTCCTCGGGC
>DQED01000221.1 GCA_003525525.1 Desulfovibrio sp. | reverse complement strand
GGGCCAGGACAAGCCCGGCTACAAGCGCGCCACCACCTCCCAGAAGTGCCTGCGCGTGGGCGGCAAGCACAACGACCTGGAAAACGTCGGCCGCACCGCCCGCCACCACACCTTCTTCGAGATGCTCGGCAACTTTTCCTTCGGCGACTATTTCAAGGAAGACGCCATCCGGTTCGCCTGGACCTTCCTGACCGAGGTCGTCGGCCTGGACAAATCGCGCCTCTACGCCACGGTCTACCTGGACGACGACGAGGCCCACGGGTTGTGGAAAAAGGTCGCGGGACTCTCCGACGAGCGCATCTACCGCCTGGGCGAGAAGGACAATTTCTGGTCCATGGGCGACACCGGCCCCTGCGGCCCGTGCTCGGAGATCATGTACGACCGGGGCGCGGAAATCGCCTGCGGCCCCCATTGCGGCATCGGCACCTGCGACTGCGACCGGTTCCTGGAAATCTGGAACCTCGTCTTCATGCAGTACGACCAGATCGACAAGGAGACGCGCGTCGCCCTGCCGCGCCCGAGCATCGACACCGGCATGGGCCTCGAGCGCATCGCGGCCGTGGTCCAGGGCGTGCACTCCAATTTCGACATCGACCTGTTCCAGACCATCATCGCCACGGCCGCGTCCATCGCGAACGTGGCCTACGGCGACAACGACGAGCACGACACGGCGCTGCGCGTCATCGGCGACCACAGCCGCTCGGTCGCCTTCCTGCTCGCCGACGGCGTCATGCCCTCCAACGAGGGCCGGGGCTACGTGCTGCGCCGGCTCATCCGCCGCGCCCTGCGTTTCGGCAAGCTGATCGGCCTGTCCGACCCGTTCCTTTTCAGGACCGCCGGCACGGTGGTGGACGTCATGGGCGACGCCTATCCCGAGCTCGTGGCCAGCCGCGAATTCATGGAGCGGGTGGTGCGCGAGGAAGAGGAGCGCTTCGGCGTGACCCTGGACAAGGGCCTGGCGATCCTCGGCGAGGAGCTCGACCGCATGGAGGCCGCCGGAGAAAAGACCATCACCGGCCAGTTCGCCTTCAAGCTCTACGACACCTACGGATTTCCGCTGGACATCGTCAACGACGTGGCCGGCAAGCGGGGCATCGTCGCCGACGAGGACGGCTACCGCGCAAGCATGGCCGAGCAGAAGGCCCGGGCGAAAAAGGCCTGGAAGGGCAGCGGCGAGACCGACCCCGCGGTGCTGTTCCTGGAACTGCTCGAGTCGGGCATGAAGTCGCGCTTCGTGGGCTACGAGGCGCTTGTCGCCCAAAGCCGGGTCAATGCGCTGGTTTCCGCCGAGGGCCAGGCCGTGGAGCGCCTCACCGCCGGGGAGACCGGCTACATGGTCAGCGCGGTCACGCCCTTTTACGGCGAATCCGGCGGCCAGGCCGGCGACGTGGGCAAGGTGTCCACCCTGACCGGCGACGCCGTCGTCATGGGGACCGTCAAGGCCGGGCCGGAACTGACCGCGCACCATCTCAAGGTGGAAACGGGCGAGATCCTGCTCGACCAGGAAGCGGAACTCGCCGTGGACGCGGCCACGCGCATGGCCACGGCGCGCAACCATACGGCCACGCACCTTTTGCACAAGGCGCTCAAGAACGTCCTTGGCGGGCACGTCAACCAGGCCGGCTCGCTGGTTGCGCCCGACCGGCTGCGCTTCGACTTCACCCATGTTTCGGCCATGACGCCCGAGGAGCTCGCCCGCGTCGAGGACGAGGTCAACGCGGCGATCCTGCTCGACGCGCCGGTCGTCACCGAGGTGCTGCCCATCGAGGCGGCCCGGGCCAAGGGCGCGACCGCGCTTTTCGGCGAAAAATACGGCGACGAGGTGCGCGTGGTCGAGGTGCCGGGCGTGTCCATGGAATTTTGCGGCGGCACGCACCTCTCTGCCACGGGCCAGGCCGGCAGCTTCCTCATTCTCTCCGAAGCGGGCGTGGCCGCGGGCACGCGGCGCATCGAGGCGGCCACGGGCCTGAACGCCCTGGCGCAGATGCGGGCCGTGCGCGGCGAACTCGACGGGGCGTTGCACGCCGTCAAGGCGCGGCCGGGAGAACTGGTCGCGCGCGTCAAAAAGCTCCAGGACGAGATCAAGGCGCTCGGCAAGGAAAAGGAGCAGCTCGCCGCCAAGCTGGCCTCGGGCCAGGGGCGCGACCTCTTAAGCGGCCTGGAGGAGATCGGCGGCGTCAAGGTGCTGTGCGCCAGGGTGGACGCCCCGAACGTGAAAGCCCTGCGCGAGGCCATGGACGATCTGCGCAGCAAGGTTCCCTCGGGCGTGGTCGCCATCGCGGCCGAGCAGGAGGGCGGCAAGGTCAGCCTGATCGTGGCCGTGAGCAAGGACTTGCACGGCCGTTTCACGGCCCCGGCGCTGATCAAGGACGCGGCCGCGGCGATCGGCGGTTCGGGCGGCGGCCGCCCGGACATGGCGCAGGCCGGCGGCACGAATTCGGCCGGCATCGACGAGGCGTTTTCCCGGGTCAAGGCGGCCGTGGCCGGCTAGCGCGACAGCTTTATAATGCAAGCTGGGCATGCCCCCGGAAGGGGGATGCCCGGCACGTGGTGCAAACGCCTCTGGTTGCCGATACGGAGCAGGCCTCTTCCGAAAGAGGCCTGCCGTGCCGGGGCCGGGAGCGCGGCAAGCGCCATGGCGAACGATGCGCCGGGTTTTCCCGGCGCTTCTTTTTTTGCGGCGGCGCGCCCGCGTCGCCGCAGCCCCTGATGCCTATGGACGATGGCCTTGCGCGGCTTCCCGCGGCGGCCGCATTGCCGCGAAGAGAGATTGCTGCACGCGGGCTGCTGCGCATTGTGCCGCGGCGGCATTTCTGGCTCGTCCGCCGTCGCGGCGGCGCGTCCCCGGAATCGCCCCGGGCCTGTTGCCAACCGCATGCGGCGGGATGATACTGCGTCAGGCTGCGGCAGGGCGTTTCCGCCCTCGGGCCGCGGCCAAGACGGGCATCCCCCCGGGATGCCGCGCGCGGAGGACCGCATGGGCGCATTCGTGATTCATCCCCTCGTGCTGGGGACCAAGGAATTCGACAAGGGCATGATGACCTACCAGGTCGACTACGGGCAGCCCTACACCATTCCCATCTACGGCTGGTATCTGGAGGGGGGCGGCAAGCGCATCCTGGTGGACACCGGGGAGATGCGGCCCGTTGTCTCCGAGGCGAGGGAGGCGGCCATCGGCGGCCCCATCCTTACCTTTGCCGCGGCGCTTGCCCGTTTCGGCCTGACTCCCGCCGACATCGACGTGGTGGTGCACACGCACCTGCACAACGACCACTGCGAAAACGACAGCCTGTGCGGGAACGCCCTGTTCTACGTCCACGAAAAGGAGCTGGCCCACGCCCGGGAGCCGCATCCGCTGGATTACCGCTACAACGAGGAATATATCGAGGACGTGGCCGAGGCCGGGCAGATCGTGGCCCTGTCCGAGGATACGGAAATCGTGCCCGGGCTGCGCATGGTCCACACCCCGGCCCATACCGAAGGCGGCATGTCCGTGTTCGTGGACACGCCGGCCGGCACCGCCGTCATCAGCGGCTTTTGCGTCATCCGGGAGAATTTCTACCCGCCGCAGTCCGTGACGGCCCGCGAGATGGAGGTGATCCCGCCGGGCACCTGCGTCGATTCCTATGCCGCCTACGACATCGTGCGGCGCATCCGCGACGCGGCGGACATCGTCATTCCGCTGCACGAGCCGTCCTTTGCCACGGGCGCGCCCATCGGCGTCAAGTAGGGCGCGGGGTTACGCGTGCTGGCGGCACTGGCCCGGCGACGCGCCGTAGACGCTGCGGAAGCGCCGCAGGAAGTGCGTGCGCGAGGCGTAGCCGGCGGCGGCCGTGGCTTCCGAGACGTTGCCTTGGCCGGACATGAGCATGCGGTGGGCGATGCCCACNNACCCATGCGCGTCGTGCCGAGGATCTCCCGCAGGGACGTGCCGTGCGCGGCAAGATGCCGCCGCAGCGTCGAGGCCCCGAGCCCCAGTTCGCGGCCGATCGCCTGCGCGGTCCAGCGCCGGGTCGGCTCCGCGAGCACGAGCCAGGCCACGCGCTCGGCCAGCGAAACCCGGAACAGC